>JAPLJL010000437.1 GCA_026388615.1 Pseudomonadota bacterium
CGCCCATCCAGGTTTCCCTCGCCGGGCTGGTGCCGGCCGAGCCCGACCGGGCCCAGCTCTCCGAGCTTTTCCGGGAGTTCGAGTTCTCCCGCTTCGCCCGTGACATCGCGCCGGAAAAAACCATTTCCTACCAGGAATATAAGACCATCCTGGCCGAAGCGGAGCTGGACCGGGTTCTCCGGGAAATCCCGAAGGCCCCCCGGTTTTCGGTGGACCTGGAGACGGTCAACCCCCAGATCCCGGGCGTGACCCCCGTGGGGGCCGAGAGTGTGGGGATTTCCCTTTCCCTGCGGGAGCCTGAGGCTTTTTATATCCACGTCGCCCACCGCTACCTGGGCGTCCCCCGCCAGCTCGCCCGCGACCTGGTCCTCGCGAAGCTCCAGCCCATCCTGGAAAATCCGGCGATCCCGAAAGTGGGGCAAAACATCAAGTATGACTACGAGGTTTTCAAGAACTACGGAATCACCCTGGACGGGATCAGTTTCGACCCAATGGTGGCTTCCTACCTGCTTAATCCCGGGAAAGCCATCCACGGCCTCTCGGAACTGGCCCTGGAATACCTGGGCCATACCATCATCTCTTATAAGGAAGTCACCGGCACGGAGGGGAAAAAACTGCCCCGGCGGAGCTTCGACGAGGTCGAGGTGGAGCGGGCCACGGTTTATTCCGGCGAGGACGCCGACCTGGCCCTGATCCTTTCCGGCCTCCTGGAAAATAAATTAAAGGAAGAGAATCTGGACGGGCTTTTCCGGGAGCTCGAACTGCCCCTGATCCCCGTCCTGGCCGAGATGGAGTGGGCCGGGGTCAAACTCGACCTGGAGCTCCTGAAAAAGCTTTCCGCCGAACTCGCCGTTGAGCTCCAGATCCGGGAAAAGGAGATCCACCGCCTGGCCGGGGAGGAATTCAACATCAACTCGCCCAAGCAGCTGGCCGAGATCCTTTTTGAAAAGCTCAAGCTCCCGGTGAAAAAGAAAACCAAGACCGGCTATTCCACCGACGTGGAGGTTCTCTCCGAGCTTTCCGAAATCCACCCCCTGCCCAAAAACCTGCTCGAATACCGCAACTTCTTCAAGCTGAAATCCACCTACGTCGACGCCCTGCCCGGCCTGGTCAATCCCCGGACCGGCCGGGTCCACACCTCCTTTAACCAGGCCGTGACCGCCACCGGCCGCCTCTCCTCGAGCGATCCTAACCTGCAGAACATCCCCATCCGCACCCCCGAGGGCCGGGAAATCCGCCGGGCCTTCATCGCGGAGGAAGGCCACCAGCTCCTTTCCGCCGACTATTCCCAGATCGAGCTCCGGATCCTGGCCCACCTCTCCGAGGACCCCATCCTGGTCGAATCGTTCGAGAAGGGGGAGGACGTACACAAGCGCACCGCCATCCTGATCTTCGGAGACGCGGCCGAATCCGTGGACGAGCTCCGGCGCCGGGCCAAGGTGATCAACTTCGGGATCATCTACGGGATGAGCGCCTACGGGCTGGCCAAGGAATGACTATTTCCAGCGCTACCGGGGGGTCAAAAGCTACCTGGAGAAGACCCTCATCGAAGCCAAAGAAAAAGGCTCGGTCTCAACCCTCTGGGGCCGGCGCCGTCCCCTCCCCGAGCTCAAAAGCCCCGACCGGAACACCCGGAATTTCGCCGAACGGATAGCGATCAACACCCCCATCCAGGGGAGCGCCGCCGACCTGATCAAGTCCGCGATGCTCAAAATCGCGCGAAGGCTGAAAGAGAGCGGCTCCCGGGCCCGGATGATCATCCAGGTGCATGACGAGCTGGTCTTCGAGGTCCCGGAAAAAGAACTGAAAGCGATCCGGGAACTAGTGCGGGAGGAGATGGAGGGGACGATCAGACTCCGGGTTCCCTTGAAAGTGGACATCGATTCCGGCCCCAATTGGGCGGAAGCACACTAAAATAGGGTTCCAGGGGCCAAGGGG
>JAPLJL010000239.1 GCA_026388615.1 Pseudomonadota bacterium
CAGGTTTTTTTGATCGTGATCAAATGAAGCCACCGGTACCGTTTCCAGTGCCGGACGGCTTTTTCATTCAGCTCTCGGGCGTGCTGATCGGGAGTCTGGCAGCTCCACCCCAGGAGGTACATCAGCTTCCAGAGATTGGAAATCGAATAGCGGATTCCAAAATGCGCTTCGATCACTTCGCCTACCCGTCCTAAGGTCCAGAGATTGGTTTGGTACCCGAGCCGCAGGGGCCCGTGCAGCAGAATGTCGATTAATTTGCTTTTCTGCCGTGAGGATAGGAAGGGCGAACGTCCCGGGATTATTTTGGGACGCAACGCTGCCAGCCCGTGCTTGCGGTGATCCTGGCTCCACCTGACTACGGAGCTTAAGGACGCACCCAACTCGGCCGCTACCCACCGGAAGGTTTTCCCGGATTTCAGGAGTCGAATGGCTTTACGTCTTCGTTTCTCCAGGGCTTTAGGCGTGCCGTGGGGCCTCATCGGCCCAAGATTATCATATTTCTGATAACGTATCCATTATTTAGTAAAAATTATCGGAAGGTAATCAGTGCTGGTAAAGCTGAGGAAAAGAACGGTTTCGCAAAAGGTATTTGCTTCGCCCCCGTTTAAATATCCAGGATTACCCGGGCGGAGAAACCGGTGGCCGTGGGCTTGATTGACGTTTGGTGGTGGGTGACCGCTTTGATCCCGGTTTTGATGGGATGGCGGGAGGGGTCGAATGTCTCTCCCCGGCCGCGGGCAACAACCAGTTTCGGGTTGAGTTTAAGGATCACGATCTGGCTGAGTAGCATCTGCTCGGTATCGAACCGGTAGATGATTTCCGAAAGGTAGTTGACCAGCAGCTCTTCCCAATCGTGGCCTTCCGCCTGAATATCCCAGGACTTGCGGCTGCGGATTTTTTTAATCTCGGTCAGAACCGAAAAGAGGGCGATCCCGGCATGGGCGAAAGGTCCGATATTTTCTTTTAGCCACGGAGTAATCAATACCAATTATTAGACACGGATTACACGGATGGACACGGATCAGAAAAAAATTGGTTTTTGGAAATGGCCATAATTCATATTTTCAGCGTGAATCTGCGTATGTTCAAATAAATCCGCATGGATCCGCGTTTACAAATTAGGCCAGTAGCGGCGGAATAATTCACGGGCGGCCGCCGCCACTTCGGGAAGCTCCACCCCCTGGAGGTGGGAATCAATATCCGGCAGTTTTCCCGAGAGCGATCTCAGCACCTCCCGCACCCCGGAGGATAAACCGATGAGGCTGTACCCTCCCTCCAGGGTGAGCACCAGCCTTCCCCCGCAGAGTTCCTCGGCCAGGCGGCGGAGCGAGGCGGCCAGCAGTCCGAATCCTTTGGCCGTGACCAGCATTCCCCCCAGCGGGTCTTGGCAATAAATGTCGAAACCGGCGGAAACCAGGATGATTTCCGGACGGAAGGCCTCGGCGATCGGCCGGAAAATCTTTTCGAAAGTGACCAGGTATTCCTTGTCGCCGTTCCGGATGGGGAAGGGGATGTTGATGGTATGGCCTTCAGCTTTCCCGGTGCCGACCTCGCGGAAATGCCCGCTGCCGGGGTAGTAAGGATACTGATGGGTGGACATAAAAAGAATCGAGGGATCTTCGTAAAATGAATGCTGGGTCCCGTTGCCGTGATGCAGGTCCCAGTCCACGATCAGAATCTTTCCCACCTGGTGTTTTTTCTGCAGGTAGCGGGCGGCGATGGCGATATTGTTGAAAATGCAGAAGCCCATGGCCCGGTCGGTCTCGGCGTGATGGCCCGGCGGGCGGACGAAAGCGAAGGCATTGTCGAGTTTTTTGGCCATGACCGCGTCTACGCAGGTTATCAGGCCCCCGGCGGCGAGGAGCGCGGCGGAATAGGTGGACGGACTGGCAGTGGTGTCCGGGTCCAGGTAAACCGTTTTTCCGGAAGTGGCGGCGATGGTCTGGATGTAATTGCGGTCGTGAATATAGGCGATCTCGTCGGTAGTGGCCGGGCGGGGTTCCAGCTTGGTCAGTTCTTCGTAGAACCTGGTCTCAAAAAGCATTTCCTCGATTGCCTGCAGCCGGGCCGGGCTTTCCGGATGACCCAGGCCCATCTGGTGCTCGTAGTAAAGGGGGTGCAGTACGTAACCGGTCCTCGGCATGATTCCTCCTAAATTTCCAGTCAGACTAATTGCTTACCAATATAAGATAACTGACCCGAAAATAAAACGGGGCCCGCTGATGAGCGGGCCCCGGAAAAAGTAATCTCACTGATTCGTGATTTTTTAGTCGGTTTCCACTTCGGCCAGGCCTTCCGTGATGACTTTGGCCCCGTCCTGGTTCTTCGTTTCTAGCCCGATGACGGTGATCTTGCCTTTCTTCTCCTTCAGCCAGCCTTCGGTGGTCAGGATTTCTCCGGGAAGGACGGACTTGCTCATGCGGACCTTCAGGCGTTTGAGCTTCAAGGGATTGCCGCCGCACATTGAGGCGACGACGGCTTTCTGGACGAAGGCCATGGTGCAGAGCCCCTGGAGAATGATCCCCGGCAATCCCACGTTCTTGGCGAACTCGGGATCGATGTGGATGGTGTTATGGTCGCCGGAACCTTCGGCGTAGCGGTAGGTCTGATCCATGGTGACATACATTTTGTGGGTGAAAACAATCTGACCCCGGGTTTCTTCCTGCTTGGGTTCTTCTTTCTTAACTCCGTCTTTCTTGCTGCCCCGGATGAAGAACTGGGCCTGACCGGAGACGACCAATTCTTTGGTCTTGGTGTTGTGGGTCTCGAAACCGACGGTGAGGAGATCGCCGGAGGCCTTCTCCTCAATCCCGATGATTTTGGAGACGGTGGCTACTTCCTCTCCGCCCTTGAGCGGCTTGTGGAAGATAAAGTCCTGGCTGCCGTGCACCAGGCGGGCGAAATTGCACCCCAGGTCTCCGTCAAAGCAGGGGCCGATAAAACTCGGGCCGGAAAAAACGACCGCGTACATCGGCGGGCAGATGGCGCCCTCGCCCTTCTCCGCCAGATACCAGGTATCATAATCGTTTGAGCCCATCGCATACATTCTTGCCTGCGCCCGGTCAACCTCCATGACGACCGGATCGTATGATCTTCCCAGACATACTTTGTTCAACGCCATAAATCCTCCTTTGGTTAAAAATTTATATTCCTGAAAA
>JAPLJL010000025.1 GCA_026388615.1 Pseudomonadota bacterium
TCCCGCGATCAGGTCGTTGATATGCACCCGCTCGGCCTCCGCCCCCGCCTGGTTGAAGGCAAACTCCGTCTCCCGGTCGCAGTTGATGCCGTAACCGGTCAATATTAACGCTCTAGGTTTAGTCGACATTTTTCAAATCCAAATATCAAAATCCAAATGACAAAATAATGCCAAAATTCCCTCCGGGCCGTAGACCCTACTGGGCCGGAGGCCAAGTTCAAAGTTCAAAGGAAACCCATAAAAATCCGAAAAAATCTGATTTTTGATTTTTTCTTTTTTGAACTTTATTTTAACTTTGGATTTAAGCATTTGAACTTATTTTTTACCAATCTTTAAATGTTTTTTTATACGCTTCTTTAAGCTTGGATACTTCCACCCGGATGATTTCTTGACCTTTTACCCCCTGAATCTTCAGGACCGGCTCATTTGTGACCACCCCGATTTTGGCCAGCGGCAAGCCCTTCATCCGTTTCTCGAATTTCTCACTCTTCCGGGGATCGACCGTGACCAGGAAACGCCCGGCGGATTCGGAGAAAAGCAGGCAATCATCCCGCCCCGCCCCGGGGCCCTTCGGGATCAGGGCCAGGTTAATCTCCATCCCGAGACACCCGGCCATCGCCTTCCTGGCCAGGGAGATACCCAGGCCGCCTTCCCCGACCGGGGCCGCGGAGGCGGCCAGGCCTTCCTTTATAATATCCGCCACCCGAGGATAAAGTTTGAGCGTTTCCTCCGGCCTGACCTGAGGAACGGAAGTACCCACGTAGGCCTGGCCCGTTTCTTTTTCCCCCCGAGCCGCGTAATACTGGCCGCCCCCCATTTCCTTCCGGGTCAGGCCCAGGACATAAACCAGATCCCCCGCGGACTTGGCGGTGAGGGTCAGGCTCCGGCGGAGATTAGGGACGATCCCGATCGCGGAGATCAGGAGCGTGGGCGGCACGGAAATCCTGACCGGGCCGCCCTGCGCGTCAAAGCCCTTGAAATCGTTGTACATCGAGTCCTTTCCGGAGATGAAGGGGGCCTGGTAGCGGGTGGCGAAATCGTAGCAGGCCTGGCAGGTCCGCTTAAGCTGGCCGAGCCGCTCCGGCTCATCCGAGCTGCACCAGCAGAAGTTGTCAAGCAGCGCGATTTTGCCGGGATCGGCTCCGACCGCGACCAGGTTGCGGATGGCCTGGTCGATCGCGGCCGCCGCCATCCAGTAAGGGTCGATATCGCCGTAGCCGGGGAAGAGACTGCCGGTAATCGCCACCCCCTCCCGGGAATCCGGCAACGGGCGGTAGACCACCGCCTCGGAATGGATATCCTCCTCCACTCCCACCAGAGGCTTGATCACCGAACCGCCCTGGACCTCGTGGTCGAACTGGCGGACGACAAATTCCTTGCTCGCGAGGGTGGGCCGGGAAAGCAGTTCCGAAAGGACCGCGCCCAGGTCAGCCGGCTCTTTGAGCGTGGGCTCGAGATGGCGGGGGTCGCTCCAGGTGGACTTAAGTTTCCGCCGGGGCAGACCGTCGTGAAGAAAATCCAGGTCCACGTCCATCAGGGTCTTCCCCCGGTAGGTTACGACACAGCGTCCGGAATCCGTGAATTTCCCAATCGCGGCGGCCTCCACTCCGCGGGAGGCCAGCAGCCGCAGGAATTCGTCCGCCTTTTCGGGCGGGACGGCGTAGGTCATTCTTTCCTGGGATTCCGAGATCCAGATTTCATAGGGGGCCAGACCCGGGTATTTCAGGGGAACCTGATCGAGCTCGACCCGGCACCCGCCGCACTCCCGGGCCATCTCCCCGATCGAGCAGGAAATCCCGCCCGCCCCATTATCGGTCACGCTGGAATAAAGCCCCCGGTCCCGGGCCTCGAGCTGGGCGTCGGCCAGTTTTTTCTGGGTGATCGGGTCGCCGATCTGGACCGCGGTCACCGGGCTCCCGGCGTGGAGCTCCTCCGAGGAAAAGGTCGCGCCGTGGATCCCGTCCTTTCCCACCCTGCCCCCGGCGACCACGATCAGGTCCTCGGGCCGGGCCCCTTTCCGCTCCGTGGGCTTTCCCCCGATCCGGGCAGGCATGAGCCCGAGCGTCCCCACGAACACCAGGGGCTTGCCCCGGTAGCGGGGGTCGAAACGGACAAATCCGAATCCGGTGGGAATCCCCGACTTGTTGCCTCCGTCCTCCACCCCCCGGCGGACACCTTCAAAAACCGTGCGGGGATGGAGCACCGGGTTCTCCTGCTCCCGGTCCCGGAAGAGCGGCTCCCATTTTCCGATCGGGTCCCCGAAACAGAAACCGTAAGTGTTGACGATCAGGCGGGAGCCCTTCCCGGTGCCGAGGGGATCGCGGTTCACCCCCACGATCCCGGTGATGGCCCCGCCGTAAGGATCCAGGGCGGAGGGGGTATTATGGGTCTCCACCTTGTAAACCAGGTTCCAGTCCCGGTTGAGCCGGATCACCCCGGCGTTGTCGGTAAAGATCGAGACGCAGAAATCCTTCCGGCCCTGTTTCTTCCGGATTTCCTCCGTGGCCCGGCGGATGTAGGTCTGGAAAAGCCCGTCCACCCGGTCCAGGCAGGCGGCGAAGATGGTGTGCTTGCAGTGTTCCGACCAGGTCTGGGCGATGGACTCCAGCTCCAGGTCCGTGGGCTTCCGCCCTTCCCGGTTGAAGTAATCCCGGATCGCGTGCAGGGAATCAAGATCCAGGGCCAGCGGTCCCCGCCGGAGCTCCCGGCCGTTCCGGGTGCCCTCGAGAATCCCCTGCCGGCCCAGGCGGGCCAGTTCCTCATCGGGCAGGTTAAGGTCCACATTCAGGACCGGGGCTTCAGGAGGAAGCTTGACCCGGGGCAGGGGCAGGGAGAGGCCGCCCTCCCGCTCAAATTCCTCCCGGCTTCGGATTGCGGAACGCTCGATCAGGGGGTTGAAAAGTCCGGCGGCGACCTGTTCGACCAACGCCCGGTCGAGCCGGCCCCCGAGCAGGTACTGACGGGAGGTATACACCGTTTCCTGGTCGCGGAACTTCATCCCCAGGAGGTCCTCAATGGCCTCCCGGGCGGTCCGCCCCGGGTTGTCGGTCACCCCGGGGAGGAACCCGATCTCCATGATCCAGTCGAAGCCCTGGCTTTTCAGGAAAACCGGCGCGGGCTCGGAAAGGTTGGATTCCTGGGTGACGGGATCGGTGAAAAGCTCCCGGCGCAGGCGTTCCAGATCGGTCCCGGAAAACTCCCGGTCGATCGTGTAGATCTCGCCGATCCGCACCGAGACGAGTTCAATCGCGAGATCCCGGGTGATCCGCTTCCGGGCCCTTTCCCCGAGGTAATCGGGAAGACCTGGTTTGGTGAAAACTTGAATCCGGTTAGCCATTATCCTTCTGATAAATTCATATTATTTTCAAATGGAAAATTACTCTTCATGATTAAAATATCAATAGATGCGATTATG
>JAPLJL010000284.1 GCA_026388615.1 Pseudomonadota bacterium
TTCCGGCTCGGTCAACGCGGTCCAAAATTACCCGCATATTATTCGCCTATCAGGACAGATCAAATTTCACTGCTCATTTTTGATGCAATATTTTTATATATGCCAACAATGACATATAAGCGAAAAAAACAACCCCAGTCAATCCTGGTTTTCTGACAGATCAGAATGAAAGAATTTATGAAGGCTTGGGGGAGGAGTCGCGGGACGCTCCCTTTTTGAGGGAAGGCTTTTTTCCGGCGGCATAATTGCTGATGTGAATTTGAAAAATATTCCTGGCTTCCTTCAATGCAACGATTTCCACGGTATCAAACCATTGCAGGAACTTGTCTCTCATTTCTTTTCCTTCCGGGGTCAGCTGGTATCCTTCGCGCTTTTCTCCCCGGCGCTTGAGCAGTTTGACCCCCGTGGCCTTCTGGGTGGCTTTGATCTTTCCCCAGGCGGCCCGGTATGACATCCCCATTTTGTCCGCGGCTTTCCGCAAAGACCCGAGTTCTTCGATGGCGTTAAGCAATTGGACGCGCCCGATGCCGAAATAAATGCCTTTATTGTCTTCCAGCCAAAGGTGCAGCCGTAAAGTGAGAGTTTTTTTATCCATGTTTATTCCTTATATGTTGTTCCCGACAATTTTCCATCGGTTTTTACCGCCTCTTTTTGTCAAATTATATGCTATGAATAACATTTAAGTAATAATCCCGAAAGATGCTGTTGGATCCGTTCCTCTGTCCATCGCGGGCGAACTTTTCAATAGTCTGCCGATTTACGTGTCCCGTCCCCTGGCGGGACAAGTAATTCGGGCAACGACAAAGTATTCAAAATACTAACTGCATTTTTCGATATAAACAGTCCCAATCAACGCTGGTTTTTTCGACAGGTCGGGATAAGATCCGGTGCCTTAAACCAAAGGGCGGCCAGATGGCCGCCCCTTGTATATATTCACGATCGGGTAAAAACCGATTCTTATTTATGGCAGGCCAGGCAGACCCCGGCTTTGTTCTGGCTCAAGTTGCTCTCCCATCCTTTGGGATGTGGGCTCACCCCGCCTGCGACGCCGCCGATCTGATGGCACTGGATGCAGTTGGAACTCATCCCCTGGTCGTGGCAGGCCGAGCACTTGAGGATATCCCTCCGGGCGTCCCGACCGTGATCGTTCTGCCATCCCGCCGGATGGGGATTGGCGGATGAATTGGAAGAGCCCCGGCCCACGCCTTCGCGCGCGTGGCAGGAATTGCAGCTGGACAGCCCGTGGCATTGCAGGCAGAGACTCTGGTCCGACCGGGCGTCGATGGAATGCTGGGTCCGGTAATCGCCCCGGTGGATAAACTGCCTTTCCAACGCCTCGGGGTATTTTACGCTCGGCTTCAGCACCTCTTTCTTGGAATGGCAGTCCGAGCAGAAGGCCTGGTCGTGGCACTGCCCGCAGACCTCCGCCCCGACTCCCTTCAAAGCTGATTCCCGGTGTTCCTTCAGGTAATTGCCTTTATGGGAAAACATGGTGATCGGTTTAAGTTTAGCCTGCTGAAGGGCCGGGTGGCACTTGGAGCACTGGAGGTCGGTAAACATCTGGGCGTGGCAGGCCTGGCATTCTTTATGGCCCGGAAGCGTAAGGGAATCCCGGGTCGGGCTGATTTCCTTACCCAGGTGGCAGGCCTGGCACTCCGCTTTGGACGCTTCCGTATGCAGTTTGTGGGAGAAATTCAGTTCCAATTTGTTTATTTCCACCTTGAGCGGTTTCTGGGGATCAGTATGGCACTTGGCGCAGTCATTCATGAAGGCTTCATCGTGACAGTTCGCACAGACCTGCTTGGTGGGAATCATCCGGCCGGTGCTGGCCTCGCTGGTGGGAATATCCGGATGGCAGGTCAGGCATTCCGCGCCGGTGTCCTTATGCATCTTGTGAGAGAAAATGAGGATGTCGCTTTTATTGAAAAGATACGTACAGGCCGTAGTCACCCCCAGCGCCACCGATATCAGGAGCAGATATTTTCGCTTTTTTCCCATGATTTCCTCCTCGACTTACCTATTCCGAAACAAAACCGGCAAAATCATAGACCAGTTTCAAGGTACCCCGATATTCCTCCTGAATGATCGGACTTTCGATAAAATCAAACGCTCCGACCAGCTTGATATTTTTATTCAGGATATAGCTCAGGTCGGGTCCCAAGCTCAGGGAATAATCCTGGTCTTTGATGCTTTCATCGTAGAAAGCGCAAATCAGATTCAGGCCGAGGTGGAGTTTTTTCCCCAGCTCCTGCCGGAGGTATATGCGCGGTTCAATATATCCGTTTTCATCTTCATCCCCCCGGCGGATGCCGAGGAAGACCTCGTTCCGGGACTTTTTCCCATACCGGTAGGACAGGCTCCCACCGTATTCCCGGCCGAAATAGTCATCGTAAAAGAGGTAAAGATAATCAGCCTGGAGGGTCAGGTTCCGGAAAAGGTCGTAATCCACCCCGCCCCCGAGTTTCTGGACCTCGGCATTGGAGAATACCGAGAAGATGGAGTTTTTGCTGATCAGGGCCGAGGGAATGGTGTGATAATACCGGAGTGAAACCTTCAGCGTCCGCCAGGGCTGATAAGTCGGGATGACCGCGGCATCGTAAATTTCCTTCTGGAGAAAATCGTAGTAAACATGCCCGGAGATATCCAGGTTCGACATCGGCCGGAGGCCCAGGTTCAGGCCGGCCAGGCTCTGGTCGGGCTGTTTCCCGTTCTGCAGGGAAAGATAGGAAAGCGCCAGTTCCCCCCCCAGGTCCTGCCGCAGGCGCAGGGTGTAATAAATCTGCCCGCCGGTCAGGAAATCTCCGGCGGAACTTTCCTCCGGACCGGTCACGGGGGAACCGCCGATCAGCCCTACTCCCAGGTTGTATTTCTCGAACCTCACCATCACCCCGTCCGTCTGCCGGGAGGCCACTCCCATGAACACAAACTGCCTCCCCGCCCGGACCTGCAAAACCCGGTTCCCGAGCTGCCAGTCGAGATAACCGTAGTTCAGATCCCCGTTTTTATCATCGCCGGGAAGGTAATCATGCAGTTCCGCCTTCGCCCAGCCGGAGAGGTGAAGCGATACCCCCTGGACTCCCAGATCACTCAGGGAGAGTCTCAGATACTCATAAACCGGGGCAAAATCCACTTTCTCCCCCCCCACGGTTTCCTGAAAAAGCATCGGCATCGTGGTGGAACTGCCGGTGAGCGTGGCCCCCTGGGCGGAGGTCAACAGAGTTGTGATCAGAAAAATAACCGCCAACCCTGTTTTAAATCCCTGTTTCATGCCTGCCTCCTTAATTTCACTCCTTAATTTATTTTCAACTTCGATTGAGGGGTTCAGGGTTATTACAGATAACCTTCTTTTCTGGCTATCTCATCCAGATAAATAGTGGCGGAATCCTC
>JAPLJL010000401.1 GCA_026388615.1 Pseudomonadota bacterium
TTATTTGCCAATTTACTATTTCACAAACTCACTGTTTTCAGCCTTCAAAGTGCTTGAAATACCTGATGTCGGCGAGTTCTCCCTTGGTTTCCTTCTGCCACTCGACCTGGACCTTGATTCCCTCCTTGATATCCTGGGGCTCGATATCGGCAATCTGCATGAACAGGTTTGAGTCTGCCCCGTCAAGCTTGATGGCCCCGATGAAAATGGGCTCGTCCAGGTCCACGAATTTGCTCGAAGCGTCCAGCTGGACGTAGGCCTTGGTGAACCCGACCAGGATTCCCTTGCCTGAGAGCCTGACCAGGTCTTTTTCTTCGATCTTGGCGTCGCACTGGCCGCAACGGTTCCGGGGCGGGACATAGGTGTAGCCGCACCGCGGGCACTTGGCGGCCCAGATTTCCTTCTGGGCCAGCGATTTGATGAATTTCTCCATTAAAATACCGGTGGACCAGCAGAACCCGGCCGCATAGGGCAGGGTGTTGGTCTCAATCGCCTGGATTCTTTCCGCCTTCATTGGTATCTCCTCTCAGTTTTTGCCAATCCCTGAAAGTCCGAAAAATCTCCGCCCCGGTTATTCCTTGAGGGGCTCCACCCCTTCCAGGTCGCTGAGCTTGCCCTCGGGGTTCTCCACGAAGACCGCTTTCACCCGCATGCCGATATGAACCTGCTCCGGGCTGGAGTTGAGCAGGATGGTGTTGATGTTGGAATCCGCGCCGTCGAAGCGGACAAAGACCGGGACCAGGATGGCGCCTTCCTGGATTATCCCGGCCTCGACCGGGTCTATCCCGATAATCTTATACTTGCCTTTCTCAATCGGGGGGCTGATTACGAAGCAGGTAATGGTGCCTTTGTGGCTCACCACCATCCTTTTGTCCATCCTCCGGTGACAGCGCCCGCAGATGTTCCGGGGCTGGACGATTACCTTGCCGCAGCCCGGGCAGAGGGAGCCGATGAGTTTTTTCTCCTTCAAACCGTCCACGTATTCCTGGAGCTGGGTGGAGCCTTTATAGCGATAGGCCCCGATGTTCCAGGAGCCTTCCACCATCATGGTCTCGCGTCTTTGGTCTTTAAGGTATGCCATGGTCCTACCTCCTGGGGGCGGGGGTTTCGCCCAGAACCGTAACGGTAACGTAATTGGTGACGCCGCCCCAGCCATGGGCCACGGCGTTCCGGACTTTCTTCGGCACCTGGTGGTCTTCGGCTTTTCCCATCACCTGTAAGCCGGCTTCCAGGATCCGCTGGAGGGCGGAGGAACCGATCGCGTTGGTCGCGTTCACTCCCCCCGAGGGATCGCAGGGCATCCTCCCATTGATCTCGGTTTCGCCTTTCTCCAGAGCGATCCAGGCTTTCCCCTCGTCGAAGAGCCCGAGCTTCTCGGAGAAGAAGAGCTCCTGGCTGGGGACGGGCTGGTAGATCTCGGCCACGTCGATTTCCTGCTGGGGGTCCTTGATCCCGGCCTGCGCGTAGGCTTTCATCGCCGACAGCCGGCAGCCCATCTGCTCGGAGGGGTCGAGCACGCCGACCCCGCCGCCGCTTTCGCTCTGCATCTGGTTTTCCTCGTCCGAGTAGGAAGCCAGGCCCTTGACCCAGGCCGGGCGCTGGCACTTCTTGAGCGCGATGTCCTCGCAGGCGATCACGATCGCCGAGGCGCCGTCGCTCGCGGGGCAGACGTGACCCATACGGAAGGGATGGACGATTACGTCGGTCTTATGGATATCCTCAGGGGTGCAGTTCGGCCATTGGAGATGAGCGTATTTGTTCCTGGCCGCGTTTCTCCGGCACTTGGCGGCTACCATGTCGAAATGCTCAGACCGGCAGCCGGAACGGTGCATGTAGAACCGGGCCTGGTAGGCGGCCACGCCGGCCGCGGCCCCGACCGCCGAAGTGGCCAGGAGATTTTTCATCGAGAGCCCGTAGCCGAAGGCATGGAAGAAGTTGGCGAGAGCCACGTGGAGCAGCCCGGTAGTAGCCCCGGCTTCCTTGCTGTCGGAGTGCTTTTCCCAGGCGGTGGCCACGACGATGTCGTAGAGCCCGGACATTACCGCGTAGAATCCCCCCTGGCCGACCGATCCGCCGGTGGTCCCACCGGTGGCGATCCGCAGTACCGGCTTACCCGGGGCCCCGATCCAGTCCCCGATCCAAAGCTCGGGTTGGGCTACCCCGCCGAAACCCTGCATGTTACCCACCACCAGGGCATTCACTTCCTTCATGGAGACCTGGGCGTCTTCCAGGGCATTGTGAACCGCTTCCGAAACCAGTTCGGCCTGGCTCACATCCCGGCGCCGGCCGGAATGTTTGGTCTGGCCGCATCCGATGATTGCAGCGTTTCTAAGCATTATCGGTCACCTCCTAGAATAAACACGGTGTTTTTCTGGGCACAGATTCCAAATTGTCCATGGGCCAGGGCCCGGGTTACCCCTAGGATCTGGTGGTTTTCGGCCTCCTCGCGGATCTGTTTGGCTGCTTCGATTACCCGGGTGAGCCCGGTAGCGCAGATGGGATCGGCGGACAGCGCCCCGCCGCTCGGGTTGATCGGAATCTCCCCATCCAGGCCGGTCAGGCCCTTCTCGATCAGGACTTGGCCCCGTCCCTCCCGGGCGAGTCCCAGGGCTTCCGAGATCATCAGTTCCTCGTGGGCGAACCTTTCGGAAACCTCGAAAACGTCGATTTCCCGGTAGGGATCCTTAATCCCGGCCATCTCGTAGGCCTGGGCCGCCGCTTTCTGCAGCGATTCGAGCTGGGTCAGGTTCCGCTCCCGGAGATAATGATCCTGGCAGGTCCCGACCCCCTCGATCCACACCGGTCGGTCCGTAATCTCACGCGCTTTTTCTTCGGAGGCGAGGATCAGGGCGCAGACCCCGTCGGTGATGGGCGGGATCATGAGCTCCCGGATGGGTTCGTAATAAATTTTGGAATTCAGGACCTCTTCCACGGTCAGGTCCGGCATTTTCCGGTGGGTGAGGGGATTGAGGGCGGCGTTGGCCAGGTTCTTGACTGAAACCATGGCCACGGCTTCCTCGGGGACTGAGTATTTTTTCATATACATTCGGGCCTGGATGGCCGAGGCGGCGATGTCATTCAGCAAGCCCACTTGCCGGTCGAAAAGGGGATCCAAAGCGTAAAATAGAATCTGGTGGGGATTAATGGTGGAGGCCAGGGTATGAGCCTCGACGGTAACCACGTCGTGCGTCCCCGCCAGGATCCGCATCAGCCCGTAAAGCAGGGCCCCGGTGCCGTCCTCCTCGACCTTGGACTCATCTTTCTGGTAGGCGCCCACGGCCATGGAAAGGAAGACATTGGAGATGGTTCTCCCGTCCAGGAAGTCGGAAGAGGCGGTGACCACGCTGTCTACTTCCTCCCGGAGAATCCCAGCGTGCCGGAGGGCGGCCTTCACTACGTCGAAGACCTGGTCCTCCCGGGTTCGGGGCACGTCGAATTGGTATTCGGACTGGGCGTACCCGACAATCGCGACCCTTCTTTGCATTTCCATCCTCCTTGGTTGAACTTTTGCCTTTTAAATAAAGGCAAAACAATCCTGACTAAACCGGGAATTCCTCCAAATCGGATCAATCAAATTGACTGAATTCTTTTATCATAGTTCCAAAGGAAGTCAATATCTCAGAGAAAAAAGCAGGGAGCAAGGAGCAGAGAGCAGCAAACCGATGAAAGGTGAAAAATCAAAGTCAAAAGTTCAAATGCCCAAGCCCAAATGTCAAATAAATGTCAAAGCCTAAATGTCAAAACGAAATAATAAACCGGATTTTTTTGAGTTTTTATTTTTTGAACTTTATTTGAACTTTGGATTTTGAAATTTGAACTTTGAACCCTGCCGGCCCGCCGCGGCGATGATCCGGCCCCAGTTTGGTTCCGCCCCGTAGATGGCGGTTTTCACCAGGGGCGAGTTGGCGATGGTTCGGGCCACCAAGTCGGCCTCCCGGGGATTCCGGGCGCCTTCAACTCTGATTTCCACCAGCTTGGTGCCCCCTTCGCCGTCCCGGACGATCATTCTGGCCAGCTCTTTCAGGGTGTCCCCGATCAGGGATTCGACCTGGGATAAGGACCGCCCGCGGGGCACCGCATTACCGGCCAAACCATTGGCCAGGCAGAGAGCGGTGTCGTTGGTCGAGGTATCCCCATCCACGGTGATCCGGTTAAAACTCTCCTCCACCGCAGCTGTGAAAATCGGCTGGAGAAGACGGGAGGGGATGGCGAGATCGGTAAAAACGAAACCGAGCATCGTCGCCATGTTGGGCATGATCATCCCGGCGCCCTTGGCGGTTCCGAACAGGGTGATTTTCTTGCCGCCGATTATTTTCCGGGTATAGACCACTTTCGGGAAGGTATCGGTGGTGAGGATGGACTGGATAAAGTCAGGGGCCGTTTTCGGACTAAGGTTTTGGACCAGGGCAGGGAGAGAATTCATCATCTTTTTAACCGGCAGGGTCATCCCGATCGTGCCGGTGGAAGCGATCAGGATGGAACCTGCGGGAGCCCCGAGGATCCGGGCCAATTCGGAGGTCAGAAGATCAGCGTCGCGATATCCCTGACGGCCGGTGCAGGCATTGGCATAACCGCTGTTGACCAGGAGGGCCCGGGCCATTCCCGAGCGGATCCGTTTTTGGGAAATAACCACGGGAGCCGCCTTGATCAGATTGGTGGTGAAGGCGCCGGCAACAGAGGCCGGGACCTCCGACCAGGCCAGTCCGAGGTCCAGGCGGTTTTCATACTTGATTCCGCACTTGACCGCGGCGAATTGAAAGCCCGGGACCGTCAATTTGGCCGAAACCATTTTCATTTCTAACTCCCTAAGTGTTTTTCTTGTCCTGGATTTTCGAAATGTTTATTTAGGTTCAGATTTCTTATTGTGAGAATTGGCTGCGAAAATGTAAAGAGCCTTATTTTCTTGCAGCTTTATGCAAAAAGGGCGGCCATGGGGCCGCCCTTGGGCATAGGCGAATGATAATTAATTATCTAACGTTTTTTCCTTCTCAGAAAAACAATCCCGCTGAAAATCGCCAGGAAGCAGAAGCCGAGGCTACCATTGGCACCACAGTTCCCGAGTTGAAGCCCGCCGGAGGATCCGCTACCACCCGGAGAGTAGGGGGGAGCAGGAATCGGGCCGAGAAGAGCGAAGTTGGAGAAGTGGCTGGTCGTAAATGTCACTTGGTCAAGAATCGGATCAACCAGAGAGGGAATGTCGATCCACTGCTGGTTAGAGTAATAGGCGGCGGTCAGGTCCATTTCAGAGATGCTGGTTCCGTCTACTATCCCATTCTGGTCGGAATCGGGGTAGGAAATAGTTATCTGGGCCTCTTTCCCCCCATTAAAGTTGGTTTGCCCGGAAGCTAAAGAAATTGAGCGGAAGATTTCCGTTGAACGATTATAAAAAACCGAATATCTGGCATCGCTTGAACACCCGTGGGAATAAGCCAGAAGATCGGAGACGTTGGCGAGTGCTCCCGAGGGGAGAGTCAGCGAATCGATCAAGGTTCCGCCTTCGGCACCGAGGATGATGGAATTGTCTTTGTCGCAATAAACTGTGCTGTCGGTTTCAGGTTCTCCGTTGGCGTTGATCATCCTGGTTTCATGAGGGTTTTGATGATCCACGGTAATGGTGATGAAAGGGGGATTGGAATCGGGAAGGGCGGACTGATCGTAAGCTACCGCCCGCAGGTT
>JAPLJL010000427.1 GCA_026388615.1 Pseudomonadota bacterium
GATTACAAACCGGTCCGGATCACCCGGTATAAGCCGCAGGAAAGAAAATATTAAAAAAATGCGTAATGCGGATTTCGGATTGAGGAATAAAAATCAAGCCGACCGTAAGGTAGGGCAAGGCTTTAGCCTTGCGTTTATAACCAGCGTTAGAAAATAAGCGGGGAAAAGAGAAAATGAAAGCAATCTTAAGAATCAAGAGGTTTGATCCGGAGAAAGACCGGAAAGCGTACAACCAGGATTACGAGATTGACGTGCAGGAAGGTACCACGATCCTGGACGGACTCATCCAGGTCCGGGGCGAACTGGACGGGACCCTGGCCTTCCGCCGGAGCTGCCGGAGCGCGATCTGCGGGTCCTGCTCCATGATGATCAACAACATGGCGGGCCTGGCCTGTTATACCCAGATCCAGGAACTGCGCTCCAAGATCATTACCCTGGAGCCGCTCCGGGGTTACCAGGTCATCCGCGACCTGGTGGTGGATATGGAGCCGTTTTTCGCCAAGCTCAAGGCGGTCATGCCGTACATGGTGCACAAGACCCCGACCTCCGACCGCGAGGTGCCCCAGACCCAGGAAGATCACCGCCTGCTGTCCGAGGCGATCACCTGCATCCTCTGCGGTTCCTGCAGCGCCAGCTGCCCGCGCTTCTGGCACGACGAAAATTACCTGGGCCCGGCGGCCCTCCTGAAAGCCTACCGCTTCGTAATCGATTCCCGGGATGAGGCGGAGGAGGAGCGGCTGGCGATTGTCAACGATCCGAGCGGGGTATTCCGCTGCCGGAAGATCTTCAACTGCGTGGAGGCCTGCCCGAAGAAAATCAATCCCACCGAGGCGATCACCGCGCTTTCCCGGAAGATATTGTCGAAGAAATTATAAATGGCAACCACCGGCTTGCCTTCAAATCCTGGGAGACTTTTGGACCAGGACCCGAACGGACAGCCGGCGCAACCCAATTTGAGGAAAACATGAAGATCCACGAATATCAGGCGAAGGAAATCATCGCCCGCTATGGGGTCAAAATCCCCAAGGGCCAGGTGGCTTTCAATCCACAGGAAGCCCGGAAGGTGGCGGAAACCCTCGGCAAGAAAGTGGTGGTCAAGGCCCAGATCCACGCCGGCGGACGGGGCAAGGGCGGCGGAATCAAGATCGCCGAGAACCCCGCGGAAGCCGAAAAAATGGCGCAGCAGATCATCGGGATGAACCTGGTTACCCACCAGACCGGGCCGGAAGGCCGCAAGGTCAAATCGGTCCTGGTGGAAGAGGCCTCGAACGTGGCCCGCGAGCTCTACGTGGGAGTGGTGGTGGACCGCAACACGGCCCAGCCGGTCCTGATCGCCAGCGCGGAAGGCGGGATGGAGATCGAGGAAGTGGCCAAGAAGAGCCCGGAGAAGATCCTGCGCGAGGGGGTCAGCCCGATCACCGGCCTCCTCTCTTTCCAGCTCCGCCGGCTGACCGCGGCCCTCGGAATTACCAAGGAGCAGAGCAAGTCCTTTTCCGCGGTGATCCAGGGGCTGGTGAACTGTTTCCAGAAGGAGGACTGCACCCTGGCCGAGATCAACCCCCTGATCGTCACCAAGGAGGGGGAGATCATGGCATTGGACGCCAAGCTGAACCTGGATGACAACGGGCTCTTCCGCCATCCCGATCAGGTCAAGCTCCGGGACCTGGCGGAGGAGGATCCCCTTGAGGTCGAGGCCAGCAAGTTCAACCTGAACTATATCCACTTGGACGGGAACGTGGGCTGCATGGTCAACGGGGCGGGCCTGGCGATGGCCACCATGGATATCATCAAGTATTCCGGCGGCGAGCCGGCCAACT
>JAPLJL010000299.1 GCA_026388615.1 Pseudomonadota bacterium
GTGAGAAAAAAAATACCATCACCGGACGCTGAAGCCGGACCGCCCGGGTGATTCCCTCCGGGTAGGAAACCCAGTTGATTCCCTCCGCACCGGCCCAACCAGGTAAAAATATCCCAGCTAGAAGCAAAAGGAAAAATATTTTATTAATCATTCGGCTCATTTTTTCCAATCTTCCGAAGTCCGTATCATTCCCGCTTCTCTATTGTCATTCTGCAATCTTCAATCGTCATTCGTCAATCAACCGCAAGGCTAAAGCCTTGCCCTACTCGAGCCCTTGAACCCTTGGCCCCTAGTGTAGTGTCCCAGTAACGGCTTTACATTGGTTAAGATTTTTGGGGTTGATTATGTAGGGGCGGCCTTCCACGGCCGCCCGAAGAAGGGAGCCCGCGGAGGGGCTCCCCTACGAAAAAATAATCACTGTCAAGACTCATTCGTCAATCGTAATTTTTTAAAGATTCCCATTCCGCATCTGCTTTCTAATTATCCCACGTCCCAGCCGTGTTCTCCAACCAGCGGGACGAAAACACAGCCGCCGAAATATTCCTTCCGGGTTCCTCCCCCTTCTTTAACCACCCGGTAAAGTTCCTGGCGCCTTTCCTCCCCTACCGGGATGACCAATCGTCCCCCCTCGGAAAGCTGCTCGACCAGGGGCAGGGGAATCTTCGGGGCCCCGGCGGTTACGATAATCCCGTCAAAGGGGGCGCGCTCCGGCCAGCCGATAGTCCCATCCCCGGTCCGGATCTCGATATTACGGTATCCGAGTTCCCGGAGCCGGGCCCGGGACCGGTCGGCCAGCGGCCCCAACCGCTCCACGGAAAACACCTCCCGGGCCAGCTCCGCCAGGATTGCGAGCTGGTACCCGGAGCCGGTGCCGATTTCCAGGACCTTCTCCCCGCCCCGCAATTCCAGGAGTTCCGTCATGATCGCCACCATGTAAGGCTGGCTGATCGTCTGCCCTTCCCCGATCGGAAGCGGGTGATCATCGTAGGCCTCGCTCCGCGACTGCTCCGGGACAAACCTGTGCCGGGGCACCTTCCGCATCGCCTCCAGCACCCTCTGGTCTTTGAGGTTTCTCCGCTCCAGCTGGGATTGCACCATTTCCCGCCGGAGAAGCTCAAATTTTTCTTCCTGGATCTTTTCCTTTTGGGAAAACATGGCGTCTTCTTTAATCAAACTATCACTCTAATGACCAATGACTAATTTCTAATTCCTAATCAATTCCCAATGACCGAATAAAGAAAAACTTTAAAAATCAAAATGGGTATTGGGGTTTGTTCATTGATTGGGCATTAGGTCAATTAGAAATTAAACCTTGATTAGAAATTCGTCATTAGAAATTAGAAATTTATAAAATAGCCTAAACAATCACTTCAATCTCCCGGTTGCATTGGCGGCAGCGGTTCTTCACCAGCCCGCTCAAATCGGTCCGGTAGCCGACCCGGCGGATCAACAGGCTGGAACACTGGGGGCAATAGGTATTCTGCCCCTTTTCGGAAGCCAGGTTGCCGAGATACACGTAATCCAGGCGGCGCCGGGCCAGTTCGTAGGCGGTCTGCAGAATATCGGGAGAGGTCGGGGGCTCGTTGAAACGATAGCTGGGGTGATAGCGGGAAAAATGCAGCGGGATTTCATTCCCCAGGGAAGCCACATAATCAATCAGTTCGCTCAAATCCGAGATCGAATCATTATGGCGGGGAATCACCAGGTTGGTAATCTCCACGTGACAGCTCCGGACCGCCAGCTCGATGCATTTTTTCACCGGTTCCAGCCGGGCCCGGCAATTCCGTTTGTAGAATTCCTCCCGGATGGACTTTAAATCGATGTTCAGGGCGTCGATCCAGGGCAGCATCTCCGCCCAGGGTTCCGGGTTGCAGAACCCGTTGGTCACCAGGACGTTTTTCAAGCCCTCTGAGCGGAACCGCCGGGCGGTATCCAGGACAAACTCAAACCAGATGGAAGGCTCGTTGTAAGTGAAAGCAATGCCCACCGAGCCGGAATCCCGGGCCTGGCGGACGAGTTCGTCGATGGAGAGAATCTCGCGCCCCGGATGAAAATGGTAAAGGGGTTTTTTTTCAATCGGGTCCAGATGCAGCGCCGAAATCCGGTTGTAAATCAGGCTCCGGAGGGTGCCCCCCTCGTTCCGCCGAACCCGGCAGATGCCGGTTTTCCCTTCGTCAATCCGGCAGAAATGAGGGCATAAAAGACATTTTACCGCCGCCCCTTTTTCCGAATCCGAGGACGGGGAGGTCAGTTTTTCGTAATAACGGGCTTCGGGGTAGTTCAATTTAGTCTAATCGACAAAGCCAGCAAGGTCATTTCCAATTCATTGCGAGTCCCGCTCTGCGGGACGTGGCAATCTATTATCCGACCGGAGATTGTTTTAGATTGCTTCGATTCGCTCGCAATGACGGCCTTCATTAATTTTATGCCGTAGTTTCCCGATGGAAGAATATTTCTATATGTCTGGTGGTTGAAAATATTTAAAAAATCTCGATCTCGGCGCGGTTCCAGAGAATATTCGCCCATTTATTATAAATCTCCGCCAGCTTTTTGCCAGTTGAGCCGAACACCCCGAGTTCCAGGCCGACGTATTTTTCCACCAGGAGATTCTCCCGGGCCTGGATCAGAAGCTCGGAACGGTCCAGATCCAGCCAGTTCGAGAATCCCGCCAGGATTTCCTGTCCTTTAATAATGGAATCCCAGGTCTCGAGCCGAGCCCTGACCTCCCGTTCCTCAATATTGGCCTGGAAATGCCGGGCTTTTTCCATATCCTTCAGGATCAAACGTCTTTCGATTACCTTGTGGAGGAGCTCTTCTCCGAGAGATTCCGGCACGTCCCCCGCGAACCCGTTCCGGGCGAGCACGACCAGTTCGGGCGGGGGACCTCCCCGCTCCAAGCAGACAAAAAATAGCTCGAGTTTCAAATCCCGCCCGGTAATCGGCCATTTGTCTATCGCCGCCACCACCCGGTTCCCGGCCGGGGCATCGGTATCGGCGAAAATACGGTCCTCAGTCGCGAGCGAAAACAATATGCCCGTCAGCAATATATTTAGCAATCTTGATCTTTTCATTTATATTTTTCCCCTTTGCTCCCTGCTCTTTCTATTAATTTTCATTCCGCAACCCGCAATTCTCAGCAAGGCTTCCCTCGACCACAATGTCTCGGGATCTAATCGAAAAGCCTTGCCTTACATTCCGGTTTGTTTGGTTTTCACTCGTCAATCGTCAATCAACAATCGTCAATTCTTTCTGCTCTTTGCCATTTTAGAACGGGTTCCCCACCGCCAAGTAATATTCGGACAACGATTCCCCCGTTTTTTTGTCCAGCTTGAACCCCCAGTCAAAACGGATGGGCCCGATCGGGGTGTAATACCTGAGACCCAGGCCGGCGGTATTCCGCAGGCCGCCGATTCTGATCCCCTGCGGTTCGTTGAAAAGCGCCCCCCCGTCGGTAAATATCACGCCCCCGAACTTCTGGCTCCCGGGAAAGGGAATCCTGAGCTCGGCCTGATAATTGGCCAGGATCTTGTCGGGCCCGAGCTTTTTCTCCAGGAACCCCCGGATCGAGTTGGCCCCGCCGAGATAAAACTGTTCTTCCTCGGGGATATCCTGGTTTTTTCCAAATCCCACGCCGTAACCGATCCGGAGGATGAAAGCCCCCACCACCCGGCCCACCAGTTTATGGTAAACACCCCCGACCTCGTCCAGCATCAGATAGGATCGATCCGAGGAAAAGCCGGGGTGGGAAAAATCCACCTTGGAGGTAACCAGAAGCCCCTGGGTGGGGTTGAAGATGTCGTCGCGCAGATCCCAGACCAGGATGGGATTGATGATTCCCAGCCATTCCGAGGAGGGCTGCCTTTCCCCGGCATAAGTCGAAAGGTAATTTCGATGGTAATATTTAACTTCGTACCGGAGGGTTCCCTTCAGGTACTTATTGAATTCCCTTTCCAGACCGGCACTCCAAACCGGGAGGTAGAGGTCGTTGTCTTCTACCGTGGCGTCGCTCCCCCGCCTTTTGAATTCATAATTAAAATCCAGACGGCCCAGGAGGTTGAAGTGGAAAATCCAGGGTTCCCGGTAGCCGGCGTCAAATTTCCAGTTGGTCACGCGGTAGAGATCCGGGTTGACGAGGTCCTGGGGCCAGTCCAGGTAGCCAAATTTCACTTCCGCCCGGGCCAGCGCCCCCCGGCCGGTTCCCCATAAATTCTGGTGCTGGACCCCCACGAAGGCGCTCAGGCCCTCTTCGGTTGCGTAACCTCCCCCCATCTCCACGTAACCGCCCTTATCCTCACGAACATGGACCAGGAGATCCCAGTCTCCGTGGCTGGGATCCCGAAGAGGCGGCTCGGCTTGAACCTCCCTTAAAAAACCCAGGTTAAAAAGCCTCCGGCGTCCTTCCACCACTTTTTCAAAATCGTAAGTGTCGCCCGGGTTCAGGTGAAATTCCCTCTGGATCACGTAATCCCGGGTCCAGCGCGTTCCGCTCACGATAATCCGGTCGAGGCGAACCAGCAAACCCTCTTCGATCAGGTAACTTACGGAGGCCTGGCTCTGATCGGCGGAAAAATCCACCCGGTTTTCCACCCGGGCCAGGAGAAAACCATTCTGAGCGTACCATTCCGCTACCTTCTTCCGCCCTTCCTCGACCCGGGCGGGATCCAGATACTCCCCGATCCGGAGCGTAACCAGGCGGCCGATTTCATCATTGGACAAGGCCTGATTCCCGGTAAAAACTACTTCCCCCACGCGGGTCCGGATCCCTTCTCCCACCCCGATCTTGAGGACGAGGTCCCCGTCTTCTTCCTTGGTTGCTGGGCGCTTGACCTCCTGCTCCACCCCGGTGATCCGAGCGGAGGCATAACCCAGCTTATGGTATAGAAAAAGGATCGCCTGCAAATCCTCATCCAGAACCTCTTCCAGAAAAATCCCGTTGTATTTTTCATAAATATGTCCCAGGAGATCCCGGGTGTTGGTCAGCATCTGTTTCCGGAGCGAATCGGAGCTGACCTTCAGGTTTCCGCTGAATTCGATGCGGCGGATGTAAATGGTGGGTCCCTTGTTGACGGAGAAATGATAGACCAGCTCCCGCTGGCTCAGTTCCTCGGGTACGGTCTTAACCTCGATGAAAACCTTGCCCCGCTGGCGGTAAATTTCCTTGATCTCCCTGGCCTTCTCTTCAATCCAGGCCAGGGAAAATTCCTCGTCCTCCTGGATCCGGGTGATCCGGACGAGATCGCGCATTTCCTCTTCGGGGATATCAGGCCCGGAAAAATCCACGCGGATCCGGCGGCCGGCCTGGATGATAATTTTCACGATCCCGGAGAGGGAAGTCCGTCCCGGATAAACCTCGGGTTCACTCGTCTTGACTTCCCATAAACCCTGGCGCCGATACCACTGTTTCAGGACTTTGATCTTTTCCTGCAGGGCCCGGAGGTCAAGGCGGTCACCGTTCTTCAGCTTGAGTTCCCGGCGGATTCTTTCCGGGGGGAAATAGGGGTCGCCGGAAAATTCCACGCCCTCGATCCGGATCGCGGGGCCCTCGTTGACTTCCACCGCAACGGTTACCCCAGGGTCGTCCGGCGCGAACCGGCCCTGGATTTCCACCTCGGCCAGGGGAAAACCGGCCGAGAGGAAATAATCCTTCAGAAGCTGCTTGGCCCGGGAAATGATCTGCTCGGAATATTCCAGCCCGGGGCGGATGCCCTCCTGGTCCCAGACCTTCTGGATCTCCCTTTTCTTGACTGAGTGCAAACCCTTGATCTGGATCTCCCCGATGATCCGGCGGGGAACCAGGTAAAATTCCACCTCCAGTCCGGTCGGGCCCGGATTAGTTTCGGCGGTCACCCGGTAAAACCTCCGGGTCAGGTATAGGAGCTTGATCGCCCGATCCAGGCTCCGGGGTGAAAATTGGGTGCCGGGACTGATCCCGGTTAACTTTTCCAGGTCCTTTTCGTAAAGGGGAACCGCGCAGAGATACTTGACCGATGCGATCGTCTCCCCCTCCCGCTCCGCCGGAAAACCCAGCCGGGGGAAGCCCAGCCAGAGCAAAAGCAACAGCAGCAGCGGAAAAAGAAAAATATTTTTGGGCTTGCGAATCTCCAAAATGTGGTTATCCGTTTTTCATTGAGTAACTACTCAGGTTGTTAGGTTCAAGGTTCACCGTTCAAAGTTCAGAAGTTTGGGAACCTCAGTAAATGCAAAAACGGGTTCGATAAATTCGGCATCTTCCGTCCTTAACCCTGAACCATGCTTGCCCTGAGCGCTGCGAATGGGAACTCTGAACAGTGAACCTAAGAAATTACTTCATTGAAATGGTATCCTGACCCTTAAATCCGTCCCGACATTACCGTAACGGTCCTGGCTTTCTTCATTATCCCACTTTAACCCCCAGGAAACCCAATCCGTCAGGCGATAATTGGCCGTGAATTTCCGGTTCAACGAGCCCCCGATCTCGGTGGTGTAGATCAGATCCAGGTCCTCCCCCAGCCTTTTCCGCATCAGGAGCCGGGGCAAGGTGGTATTGGTCGACTCGGAAAAAGCCGGCTCGATCCTGACCTGATCGATCCGCGTCAGTTTAGCCAGTTTCCCTTCCAAGGGTCCAATGGCCTTCCCCACCACCAGCGACCCGGCTTCCATCGCGGTGATTCCGCCCCCCTTACCCCTGAGATCCTCGAGGAAGACCCCATAGGCCAGGAAACTCAAAATATCCGCTTCATCCCGGGACGGATCGGAGCTCAGGCTGACCTTGAGATCGGAGAGCGGCCCGGTGGTCTGCAGCGTGATCTTGCTCAGTTTCCCCTTCACGCTCATGTCTTCCTCGTTGATCTGGGCCAAGACTTCGATCAGGGGATCAATCCCGTTCGCGGCCTGGGCGGATTCAAGAAAATCAACCCGGGCCGAGTTCAGGGTAAAAGTATTGTCCCGGAAAAAAATCTTTCCGGAACTCGTTTCCAGTGACCCGTGGAGTTCCGGGTTCCAGATATTGCCCCGGAGATCAACCTC
>JAPLJL010000023.1 GCA_026388615.1 Pseudomonadota bacterium
GATTTATCCCGTTTATCCCGAGAAGAATCGAGGGAAGCATGTTCGTTTCAATCAGTATAGACATAGCGAGGGACAGCGCCCTCCGGCTCTTTGAACTGTTGGAATCGAAATAGGAAAAACCAGGGCGATCGGACTTCCCCGAGGACAAAAAAGGTCAGACTTAAAAGGAGGGAACCGCGTTTATGAGCAAAAAGAAAGTAGTTATCATCGGCAGCGGAATCGGCGGATCGGGCGTGGGCGCGCTCCTGGCGCATTCAGGGAATTATGAAGTTTCTCTTTACGAACGCAACAAACTGATCGGCGGACGCTTCGCTTCTTACGAAAAGGACGGCTTTAGATTCGATATCGGGTGCCATTTAATCGCCAATTGTGACAAAGGTAACCTGGGGCGGATTCTCACCCTGGTAGGTCATCCCGATTGGGTGGAGTGGCATTATGCGGTCAAGCCCGCGCCCGGAATCAACTTCAAGGGCAAGCGGGTGCGCTTCCCCAAGGAAATAGACGGCCTCGGCCTTCCTCCCGAAGAGGTCGGTAAAATCATGGAGTTTTACAACCGGGCCCTGAGCATCCCGGAAGCGGAATACGAGGCTTGGGACAAGCGGAGCGTATATTCCCTGTTGCAGGAGTATACCCAGAACGAAACCGTGCGCTCGGTTTTCAGCCTTTTAAACCGCATTTTTTTCGTCATTTCGGACCGGGAAACCCCGGTCGGCGAGTATGTCCTCTGCACCAAGCAGATGTTGTCGACTCGGAGTAACGGTTATCCCGCGGGCGGAACCGGCAGCGTTCCCGAGGCCTATGTTAAGAGCATCAAGACTGACGGCGGGCAGGTCTTCCTGAGCACTCCGGTCAGGAGCATCGCGGTGGAAAACGGCGCGGCCCGGGGGATTATCCTGGAAGACGGGAAGAAGATCGACGCGGATATCGTGATCTCCAACGCCGGCAACAGGCCCACGGTTGATTTCCTGGTGGGCCGCGGGCATTACCGCCCCGAGGTCCTCGCGCGCCTGGACAAGTACGAATACTCCGGTTGTTTTTCCATGATAAAAATCGCGCTGGATCAGCCGATCTCCGATGAGAAGATGGTGATGTACATCGGGCGGGATGATATGAGCGTCCTGGATGAGGAACGCCGGGCGGGGATAATCCCCGAGGTGCTGACGGACGTGATGGCGCCGGTGATTTCCAATCTGGATCCGAAAGCCTGCCCGGAGGGACGCCAGCTCATTATCGCCGGAGGCGGCACCTACCCGATGCCGGAAAAGCCGGACAGCGCCTGGTTCAAGAAACTGGAAGCGTCCTTGTTTAATGCGGTCAAGATTATTTATCCCGGCATCGAGAAACACATCATGTGGACAAACTTTACCGCCAGCCGGGAAATCGACAATATGTTCGGCGAGGGCGGCAACATCGTCGGGATCGGCCAGAAAATCGGCCAGGTCGGCCCGGACCGCCCCTTCCTGGTGGACCCCTACGTCAAGAACCTCTACCACTGCAGCGCGGACTCCGGGGTGCACGGCATCGGCGGTGAACTGGCAGCGGATGCTGCACTCAGGCTTTTCGAGATTCTCGAGTCAACGTAGTATTAACAGCGGCCGATTTATCCCGTTTATCCCGAGAAGAATCGAGGGAAGCATGTTCGTTTCAATCAGTATAGACATAGCGAGGGACAGCGCGCTCCGGCTCTTTGAATTGTTAGAATCGAAATAGGAAAAACTGCCGGGGTCGGTCTTCGGTGAGGATTCTCAGCGGGCGGCCGAAGAGAGAAGATGATGGGCGTAACCCGGACCCATCCTTAATCCCAGGGAAAAAAGATTGGCCGGGGGTCGGCGGTAATTTTTGACCGGCTGCATCGAGAGGGCTTTCGCCGGGCAGAGCGAGGCGCAGACCCCGCACCCGATACAGCGTTCCCGGCGGTATTCCCATCCGTTTTCACCCAGAACTTGAGCCCCCATCGGACACTTCTGCTGGCATCGGCCGCAGCGGACGCACTTGCTCTCATCCCGCTGGGGCCGGAAATGGGGAGGGGCGATCAGGGCGGGGATGTTGAACTTGTTAATGGTCCGGAGGATGAGGCAGCAGCACCCGCAGCAGGAACAGGTGTAATTGGGCAAATTGAAATCAATATTTATCGAGAAAGTCGCCAGCCCGGCGGCGTTGGCTTTCATTTTTATGTCCAGGGCTTCGGAACGGTCCACCCGGCGCTGGAAATTCCGGGAGAGCATGAAATCCGCGACCGGCCCGATCGACATGCAGGTTTCCCGGGGGAGGCCGCAGTCGTGGCCGGCATAGGCCTGGGACTGGCGGCACTGGCAGAAGCCCACGCCGAAGCTCGAGTTTTCCTTCAGCATTTCGGTCAGGAGGTCGGAGGGCAGGGCGGCGGGAACGGCGTCGATGGTTTCATGTACCGGGATGTACCGGATCATGGGGAGGGGTTTGTCCAGATAATTGACCATATAGCCGGTATTGTAAACCCGCTCAAAAAGCTGTCCGAAACGGCGATGCCATTCATCATCATTTCCGCTCATCATCACCATTTCGAATGTTCCCGGGACGATGGGCATCAGGCCGTAGCGGAAGGGTTCCTCGGGCGCGGTGAAGGTAAGATTATCCCGGCGGTCGGAAATATAAGAGAGGATCTTTTCCGGCTCACCTTTTCCGAAGACGATCAGGGCCCGTTTTTCGTTAGCCAGGCGGTTGAGGATGGCGGTGACTTCCTCCAGGGGCCGTTTCGCCTGGCGCGCTACGGAACGCGCGGTTTTACCGTAAATCAGGGGAAGGTATTGAACTATTTCCGCCTCTTCCGGGGTGTATAAATGGACGATCAGCTCCAGGAGCTCCTGCGAAGGGGGGGGACCGATCAGGATCTTCTGGGAATAAAACTCGACGATTTTAAGGTAGGCCGGAGTGGCCCCGGGATTGGCGGCGCCCAGTTTCCGGATTTCCTTGAATCCACAGCCGCTGAGGAGGGCGGGATAGGCGGAAGCGGCCAGCGAGAGCTTCAGGAAATCTCGGCGGTTTAAATTTTGAGAAGATCCCGGCATCTTTCTAATCGGAAAATTTTAAATGCGTTGGCAATTCCCTTTTCTTGAAATGTCCTGATAATTTTATCCTTATAGTTTTATGAAAGGTTGTCAAGAAATTATTCCGAACCGGACAAATGGGATTTATTCCGGGACCCGAGCGGAGGTTGATTCCTTCCCGCAGTGCTTTTTTTATTTGAGCCCGCTCCCGCAGGGACAGGGGTTATTGCGGCCGACCTTATGCCTGGATTGTAGGGATTGTGCCGGTCCAGCCGGAAAGTATTTATTGAAAGCCAATCAGTTCTGATATATAAAATATCAATGAATAAAATACCTAATCAAAACCAACCAATACCCATCGCCATGAAAAAAATCATATTCTGTCTAGCCGTATTTGCTTTCACTTGTTCCATTCTCCCCTCAATTTCCCGGGCCGCCGAGCAGAAAGCCAAATACGTAATGAAAATGGCGGCCATCTCCCCCAATGGGACCAGCTGGGCCGACTCCGCGGCCAAGGTCAAAGCCTATGTCGAAGAGAAAACCCAGGGGCAGGTAAAGGTTACCTGGTATTTAGGGCAAGTGATGGGGGATGAACCGGATGAAATCCGGAAAATCAGGCTGGGACAGCTCCAGGGAGCCGGTTTTACCTTGATGGGCATGGGCCAGATTGACCCGGCCTTCAAGGTTCTGGAAATGCCTTTTTTGCTGCAGAATACCGACGATCTGGATTTGGTGATGGAGAAAATGAAACCGACCTTTGTCCGCATGTTCGAAGCCAAGGGATTCGTGCTGGCGGGGTTTCTGGATGTGGGGTTTATTTATTTATTCACCCAGGAGCCCATCATCACGCTTGATCAGCTGCCCAAATTCAAAATGTGGGCCTGGACAACCGAGTCGGTGATGGGCACCTTCCTCCGCCAGGTCGGGTTCCAGAATATTATTACCACCCCGCTGACCGAAACCCTGACCGCCCTTCAGACGGGGATGGTGAATGCTTTTTATTCCCCTCTTTACGCCGTAGTCGGCCTGCAATGGTATACCCAGGCCAAATACATTTCCAATTTTACCTTCGGCTACACCCCCGCCGCGATCCTGATGGACAAGAAATTCTACGATTCCCTGCCCCCGCAATTCCAAAAAATCGTCATGGACGCCTGGAACCGGTATCTTCCCGAATTGGTCCGCCTGACCAGGGAAGAAAACGCCAATGCTTATAAAAACATGCTGGCCCGCGGGATCAAGGTCGGCCAGACCCCGAACGAAGTGATCGAGGAAATTCAGAAAAGGGTTTTCCCGCTCCGCCGCGAACTGGCGGGAAAATATTATCCCGAGGAGCTCCTCGCCGAGATTCAAAATATTTTGGATGAGCCAAGCCTCCGGCAAAAAGAGGCCCGGTAAATCTCCGCCAACCGGAAGCCAAGCTGAAAAAAGAGGCCCGCGGTCAGGGCCTCGATTTTTTTACCCCATTCAGGATAATCGGTGCCCTCCCCCGCCTGTCCTCAGTCGATAAGCCCCTGGGCCAGATCGGAGGCGACGATCTCCGAGCACTCGATCCCGCTCTGGGTGTCGAGCTCGGTCCCGACCCCGTGTCCGCCCCCGGCGCAGTCCCCGGCGAAATACAGGCCCCGGATGGGGGTGCGGATGGAAGGGCGGTTTTTCCCGACCTGGTCGACGGTCTGGCCGGTGGAAATGGCCGGGCCGAATTCCTTCCCGATCCAGTTGGCGGTGAATTTCGTGTCGAAACGGTCGACCCACATGATGTGCTTTTTCAGGCCGGGAATCAGTTCGTCCAGGGAGTCCACGATCTCATCCATCCATTTTTCCGGCGGATCCTCCAGCTCGACGTCGGTGGTGGGGCCGGAGGAGCAGGCGGTGATCAGCTGTTTTCCGGGGGGCGCGAGCGAGGGGTCGAAATTGCTCGGCACCGGGGCGTAAACCGCCGTCACCTCCGGGAATTTGCCCTGCATGATATTATTGTAATTTCTTTTCAGGTCGTCGATGGTGATTTTTTCCGGGTCAATGCTTTTGTCCAGAATCCGGGCCCCGAAAAGCGCTCCCGGCGCGAAGATCTTCCGGTCCAGGGCGATCTTCACCTGGAAGGCCACGCTGGATTTCTTAATCTTCTTCACCTTTTCGCGGTAGATTTCCGGGAAATGCTCCTCCCCCACCAGGCGCAGGACGCTGTCCCGGAGCGAGGTGGTGCTGACCACCGCCCGGGCGGGAAAGAACCGGCCGCCCTCGACCTCCACACCCTGGACCCGGCCGTTCTCCACCCTGATTTTGGTCACCTTGCTCCCGGTCCGGAGGTCCGCCCCCAGGCCCTCGGCGGCCTCCAGGAAGACGGAAGGGATCCGGTGCGCCCCGCCCTGGGGATAGCTCAAGGATTGTTCCCAGATAACCCGCTTATAGCACCAGATCGCCTCCCCGGCCGAAGCCTCCCAGAAAGGAAGCACGAAAAACAGACCCAGGAGGGCTCCCAGGTATCCGACCAGGCGCTGGTTTTGCCCGATGTACTGGGACACGAACTCCTCCGCCGAGCGTTCGTTCCATTTTTCGATTTCGGAATCCGGCATCATCGCCAGGTCATGTAAAAACCTGGAAACCCCCACGAAATCCTTGAGGGAAATGTTCAGTTCCCGGTAAAGCTGAAGATAGAAGATCGGATACCGGTAGAGTTCCTTGGGCATGATAATGCTGTATCCCATCCCCTTCATGAGGGCCAGGTCGTGAACCTGTTTGAACTGGATCCGGTTCGGGATCCCCAGGCGCCGCTGGACCTCCCCGAACGGGCCCCGGTTTCCCCGGGTGAACATGTGCGTGCCGATATCAACCTTGAAACCGTCTTTCTCGTAGTAGGAGCATGATCCCCCGATCTTCTCGTTTTTCTCGAGGATCAGCGGGTTGAGCCCGGCCTTGGCGAGGAGCGCCCCGCAGGCGCTGCCCCCCATCCCGGTCCCGATTACCGCCACGTCGTATCCGTTCCTCGAATTTTCCATAATTCCCGTTTCCTCCATAGAGAGTTATTGGATGTTGACCTTGAGTCCGCCCTGCGTGAAGTAGTCCTGGATGGTTCCCTGCAAGGGGGACTGCAGACTGAGCTTGATGGCTTTCTCCGGACAGTGCGCGGCGCAGAAGCCGCATCCCAGGCAGGCCTGTTCGTCAATCACCACCTGTTTTCCCTTGAGAGATATGGCGCGGACCGGGCATAGTTTTACGCACTTCCGGCACTGGTTGCAGATTTTATCATCCAGGCCGGCCTTCCAGCCGATCGAGCGGAAGCGGCCCTTGATGTCCTTTTGACTTGTGTCCCGCACCAGCTTGAAAGCGCCGCAGCAGCAGGGGCAGCAGAAGCAGATCTCCAGCCAGTTCGACACCCCCTCGTACTTGACCCCCAGGAGAAGCCGCTCCACCTCGATCCACATGGCCTGTCCGATCAGGCCCAGCTCGGCGCCCTTGTCGATGTGGGCCAGGGCTTCTTCCACGCTGACTTCCCGACCCAGGCGGTTTTTAACGACGCCCTTGGCCCCCTCGCCCAAAAAGATGCAGCCATGATCATGCGGAAAATCATGGCAGTCATAAGCCGAGCGGCATAAGCAATGATCCATGACGGACCGATAGCCCGCCTGCCTCACCGCCTGCTTCATCATGTCGATGGGCAGGACGACCCCCTGGGCTTTATCGGCGACATCGGCATTGAGATTCAGGGCATAGGTCTGGGTCTTGGCCGGCTGGTCCAACTTGGCCAGTTTTTTCAGCCTGGGCCCGATCACCGGATAACCGAGATATGCGCCCGAACTGGTGAACAGCCGGAAAACCCCGAGAAAAGCTTTTCGGCTGGAGCGGGCCATGAATTTTTTAATCGATTTATTGGATTTGGGCTTGTCCGGCATGTTTGCCTCCGATTCCAAGGAATGGATTTCGTTTCAAGCGTAAATAATTAACTGCTGCCCGTTATAAATCAAGACGAAATTCTCTGAGGGGCGGAGAAGGGGCGGCGGGGCGGCGTTTCCGACCTCCCCTAATATTCCATTCCTTCTTAAAATTTGAATCTGGTGCGGAGGAAATCTATACTCATTAATAATTCCGTATGCTTATGGAAATCGAACCACGTCGAAAGCCAAAACTGCTCCTGATCAATCCCGGGGCGGATAAGGACCGTCTCGGCTCGCGCCGGCGGCGCAAATCCTCCATCGCCCCGCTGAGCCTTCCGCTCCTGGCCGTCCGCGCCGGGGCCCGGTTTGAAATCGAGATCCTCCATGAAAGGCGCAAAGGTCGTCCTGGGCGGCCTGCACGTCTTTTTCCGGGAAGCCGAGGCGGCCGGGCACGCGGACGCGCTCTTAGTCGGGGAGGCCGAGAAGGTCTGGGACCGGCTCCTGGACGATTTTCTGGATGGCCGCCTGGAACGGCGCTACCAGGCGGAAAGCCCGCACGATCTTTCCGGATTGCCCCGTCCGCGCCTCGATCTCTTAAATCATCGGGCCTACTCCTTTGCCAACGTAATGGAGACCGGGCGGGGGTGCCCCCACCACTGCCAATACTGCTCGGTCACGGCCTACTGGGGAAACCGCTACCGCTTCCGTCCCATTCCGGAGGTAGTCGAAGAAATGGCCGCGATGCCGCCGGGGGTCGTTACTTTCGTGGATGACAATATTTTCGGTAATCCCGCCCGTGCCCGCGAGCTGCTCCTGGCGATCAAGCCCCTGGGCCGGCGCTGGCAGGCCCAGAGTGATCTTCGGGTGGCACGCGACCCTGAGCTTCTGCGCCTGGCCGTGGAATCCGGCTGCGAGTGGCTTTTCATCGGCCTGGAAAGCACCGATCCCGAAAATTTAAAGGCGGTGGGCAAGCGCGAACTCAACCTGGCGGGTGAATTTTCCTCATCCCTAACGGCGCTCCGCCGGGCCGGGATCAAGATTTTTGGTTCCTTCATTTTGGGCATGGATCACGACGATGTCTCGGTTTTCGCTCGGACCGTCCGGTTCTGCATCGAGAACAAGCTCGAGGGGGCCAATTTCTACATATTTACGCCCTATCCCGGGACGCCGCTCTTTGACCAGATGGAGAGCGCGGGCCGGCTTCTCCACCGGGACTGGTCTAAGTACGACTCGAACCACGTGGTTTTCCGTCCGCAGCGCATGACCCCGGAGGAACTCATGCGGGGTTATCTCTGGACCTATCGGAATTTCTATTCGTTCGGCTCCATCTGGAAGCGGGTTCTCCGGCCCCGCCGCGATCTGGGCCCGGTGCTTGCCTCCAACCTGGGGCGGCGGATGAACTACCGGCGTTTCGCGGAAGGCTGCCGGGATTAAACCTGACGGCAAATCGCGGAGGAATATCCCCCCACCGTTTCTTTCCACCCGTTCCGCTTGATATAAATACGAAAAATATATTTGTTATTCCCTGATACTTTGTAGTCGCCCGATTTACGTGTCCCGTCACCGGGCGGGATCGGGCGATTTTGAAACCCGCCGATTAATCGGCAGACTACAAAAAAATCCGCCCGAGAGAGACGGAGGAAACGATTCAACCGCTTTTTTCGGGTTAAAAGCTGTAGCGGAAGTTGAGGTAAACGCAGTCGTTCTGGGAGAAGTAACCGAAGATACTGTGCTGGGGTCCGTTCAGAAATGCCGCCCCCAGCGCGAGAGTCATCGAGTCCGTCAGGCTGTAATTCACCAAAAAATCGATCAGATAATCATGGAACGCCAGGTTATAGGAAGCCCGGAGCTCAGGCTGGTACTGGCCTTCATCACCAAAAGAGGCCCGGGAAAAAAACACTAGACTGGGCATGGATTCCTTGGCCACGTAAAGGCCGATCGGGGCGCCATTGACTGGATTAAGGGTTCTCTGATTCCAGTCCAGAATCAGGTTTTCCAGGATTTGAAAGTTTATATAGTACCGACCGTCAAAGAGTCGGTCCGCCCCCAGGCTGATCTGGAGAAAAGGCTTCCGGGTGATGGAATAATCCTCGTTCAAGAAGGAAAACTTTTCCCAGTGGGCGGTTTCGGCCCGGATCCCAAAACCGTGGATATAAATCCTGCCACGTATAAAGATAACTGAAACTGAAATCAAATCCGGCCCCGCTCCCGGAAACGCGGAAGCCGCCTTCCCCGTTTTTAGGGAAGGTTTGGGGGAATTTGTTGTTTTCTATGCTGAGTGAGCCATTCTGAAAATCGGCCAGGGCGTCCCGGGCGGTTTGAGGCCAGGTATCCGCAGGGTGCTTTTGCAGATAATCATGGATGAACCGGGGGTTGATCAGAGACCAGTTATCGCCGGCCGGGGGCAGCCGGACCGATTGATAAAAGGGAAGATAAACCCCCTCGACATTGAAGTCACCCAGGTAATATCTGGCCCGGGCCATCGGAACCGGGACCTTGATAAATTCCTTTTCCGTAAAGATAAAATCCCGGAGATCCGGAGGATTCAGATTGTCGGTGGGACTGATATCGGCCCGGCCCCAGCGGGCGACCTGTTTCCCCAGTCTTAAATCAAGTTTGCCCAGGGTAATGTCGGTATAGGCCTCGAAAAGCTCGAGGTCGTAATAATTCGTAAAATAACCGACCTCATCGGCAAAAACCTTGTAGGAAGCCCGAGCCGAGATAGTCCAGCGGAGGCGGGATCCGGGATTAAAATCTCCCTTGAGAAAAACACCGTTCCGAAGTCCATAATCGGACTTCTGCGGATTGTCATGGGAAGTATCCACGTTCAGCCGGCTGTGGAAAAATCCTCCCACGTGGGCACTGGATTCGGAGGAGGGAGCTGATGAAGTTTCCGCAGACTCTCCGGCCTGGGCGTAATTCGCGAAAAGGGCCCCGGCGGCAATCAACAGAATTCCTGGGATTATTCGAGATAATTTCATCTTTCCATCTATTATAATCGTGGGCATGGCCGGGGGATAGAGAATGGCGGCAGGCGGAGAGGAAGACTTCCCTTTCCTTTTTGTTCTTATTACCTTAGCCTAGAATAAAGTTTTACCGCCTCCAGCGAATCGGGATTTTTTTATTTTCGGCCAACAAATATCGGGAGGTAAAAGTGGATATTTATGAGGAATTACAGAAGGTTCTTGACGCGCACCCGACCGGGGCGCCGAAATCAAAAATCTTTGATGAAATCCTCCGCCTGACCTTCACCCCCGAGGAAGCAGCCATCGCGAGCAAAATGTGCTTTTCCCCGCGCAGTATTGAGAGCATCAGCGCCGCCACCGGCGTGGAGCCGAAAAAACTCGAAGAGATGCTGGAGGCCATGGCCAACAAGATGGCGATTTTCTCCAACGAAAAAGGCGGGCAGCGCCTTTACGGCCTTATCCCGACCATTCCCGGGTTGTTTGAGTTCCCCTTCATGAAAGGCGGGGGAACACCCCGGCTGAAAAAGCTCGGCCAACTCTGGGAGAAATACCACCACGAGGCGATGGGGGCGGCCTTTGGGGCCACCAGCACCCCGCTGACCCGGGTAGTAACCGTGGGAAAAGCTTTGACTTCTCAGAACCAGGCCCATCCCTACGAGGAAGTGGCGAATATCATTAAAAACGCGGAGACCATCGCCCTGGCCGAGTGCGCCTGCCGGTCCAGCCTCAACCACTGCGATAAGCCCAAGGACGTCTGCCTCATCTTTGAATCGCCGGCGAAATTCCTGATCGCGCGCGGCTACGCCCGCGGCATTAGCAAGGAAGAAGCCATGAAAGTGCTCGACCGGGCCGAAAAAGCCGGGCTCGTTCACACCAGCAACAACAGCTCCGACAAAGCTTTCCTGATCTGCAACTGCTGTCCGTGCTGCTGCACTATTCTCCGCGGCCGCAGCCAGCTCCATCTCCCCCACGCTTTCGCAACCAGCGCCTTTATCCCCCGGGTGGACCCGAAGGATTGCAACGGCTGCGGGATCTGCGCGGAGGAGCGCTGCCCGATGCGGGCGATCGAAATGCGCAACGACGTCGCGGTGATCATCCCCGACAAATGCATCGGCTGCGGCCTCTGCGTGACCGGCTGCCCTGCCGAAGCAATCGTCCTCGAAAACCGCCCTGCGCCTTCGCACGAGATCTGCGCGAGCGGCACCGAAATGGGGATGAAGATCCTGCAGGAAAAAGGCAAGCTCGAGGAATACGTCGAAATCATGAAGCGCTGAACCATAACCGATCGGAAAGCCAGATCCTTCTCCCGCCCGAGGCGGGATCAGGATGACATTTTAAATGGAATATTTAAAAGACCTGATCGAGATTTTCTTCCATATCGATAAGCACCTGGGCACCGTGATCCAGATGTTCGGGATCTGGACCTACCTGATCCTCTTTGTCACGATCTTTTCCGAAACCGGCCTGGTGGTCACGCCCTTTCTCCCTGGGGATTCCCTCCTTTTCGCCGCGGGCAGTATCGCGGCCCTCGGGTCCCTCAACCCGCATTCCCTTTTCCTCCTGCTGACCGTCGCCGCGGTAGCGGGAAACATGGTCAACTACACAATCGGGAAATTCATCGGGCCCAAGATCTTCGCCCGGGAGGATGTCCGTTTCCTGAACAAAAAATACCTGGACCAAGCCCACGCTTTTTATGAAAAACACGGGGGCAAGGCCGTGATTATCGCCCGCTTCGCCCCCATCATCCGCACCTTTGTGCCCTTCGTGGCCGGAATCGCCAAAATGACCTATCTCCGGTATTCCATTTACAACATTGTCAGCAGCGTTGCCTGGGTCGCGCTTTTCATTTACGCCGGTTATTACTTCGGAACCATCCCGGTGGTGCAGAAACACTTCTCCCTCGTAATCATGGCCATCATTGTTATTTCGCTGGTGCCCGCGGTTTGGGGATACCTCAAAGCCAGAAAAGGAACAAATTAATCACTTCCGTCACCTTTTCCAACCCGTCTGCCCTGAGCAAAAGGAAGAGTCTCCCGGGTAGGTCGAAGCGAACCCCACACCTTTGGTGGGGCACGCAAAGCATCTTTAAAAGACTACTCATTATTGTTTTCTTTGGTATTACCGGAGGCCGGGGGGCTATCGCATGGCGCGCGGAGTATCCCAAACTTCGCCCGTTTAGCTTACTTCTTCGCCAAAGCATTTTTTTCTTTTTGGGGGGTTGGTCTCGCTCCCCAAATAATGTGTGCGATCACGTAATCCCGGGCGGCGGGCTCGCTAAGCCTCGCCTTCGTTGAAGAATATCCAAGGTTCATCGAGTTTATCGAAGCTGGTCTATAAAGAATTTGTGTCGCGAGGACCAACCCCCCGGGCTTCCTTAAAACCCAACACCTAACATCTGTTTTTTATTACCAATCCCTTACGCCTCACGTTTCACGCTTTACGCCTAAAAGAGTGCGCGGAGCGAAAGCCCCAAAAAAAAAGAAAAAAAGGAGCTCTTTGCCGCCTACAAGCCTTGACGCCGTTTGAGGGCAGCGAGGGATTCCGCCGTAAGCTCCTCGTCGGTTTTGAAAAGCTCCGGGTGCTCATAATGCAGCTCTGTGATCTGCCGCATTAAATCGTAGCGGTATTCATTCGGCCATTCGCATTTCCCGGGACAGCTGGGGACCAGGTGATAGCCGCAATAAATATTGCTGAAGGCAACCCTGACGCTGATTTTCCCGGCGCAGATGGGGCAAGCCAGCTTGGGATCAGGCCCGCCGGCAACGGTAACCGGAGCGGGAGCGGAGACGGGGGGCGGGGCGGTGATTTTCTTCGGCCGGGATTTATTTTCTCCGGCCTGCTTTTTTGCCGAACCTTCCTTCTTCGCCGCGCTTCTTTTTTTAGTGCTCTTCATATTTTTAATACTTATCTGAATGAAAGGATAAAGGCAACACCTCTAAATAAAAGGGAGCCAGTTTAATGGCTCCCCTATTTAGCCCGATAAATCGGGCAACTACAATAATCTCAGACTCCCTTACTTAGCCCGATCCTGCCCTGGACGGGAAAAGTAATTCAGGCGGTTATGTTAAGTTCAGATTGCCCTTATCAATCAGGCCGGGCTTTTCGAGGCCTTCCCCAGCCGGATCCCCTTGAGGTAGGAGAGATATTCCTGATTGACCCCGCCGAATTTTCTCACGATGGCCCGGGCCTTCATCTTGATCACGGCGCTCTCCAGCGAATTGTAACTGAGCCGGGCAAAAACCGAGGAAGCCTTCTCTTGAGCGGTCTCGAAGAAAACGTTGATCCCGTCATTCATGATATTCAGGTAGGAATAAAAATCCTGATAGGCCTCGAGCATCCCATCCTGGAGTTCGGAGGGAGGCAGAACCCGGGGCTGGAAAACCGCGTGCATCCCGTCGTAATAACTCCACATCCGGTGGAGGAGACGGTTCTCCTGCTCGAGTTTCTTGAACAGCTGAGTTCCCGGCAGGGGGGTCAAAATCATGAACTGAACCGAGGAAATATGGTTTTCCCGGCAGAAAGCGGACGTCTCCTCAAAAACCTTGGGGGTATCCTCGTCGCTCCCGAACATGAACATCCCGTGGATGTTGATCTTGTGCTTATGGAAAATGCGGATGGCCTTCTCCACGTCCTCCCGGGTCTGTTTTTTCTTCATGGCCGCCAGGGTTTCCGAATTTATGGATTCGAAGCCGACGTAGACCCGGTTACAGCCGGTGCGGCGCATCTTGGCCACCAGATCCGGATCCTGGGTGACGTCGGCCCGGACCTGGGCGGACCAGTGGAGCTTGACCTTGGACGCGATCATCTGATCCAGCAGGGCGTGGGTCCGCTTGCGGTTGGCAGTGAAGTTGTCGTCGTAGAAAAAGACCTGCCGGGTGGGAGCCTGGGCCAGCTCTTCCATCACCCTCTCCACCGAAGTAGCCCGGTAGCCCCGGCCGAACATCTCGGTCACAGAGCAGAAGTTGCAGCCGAAGGGACATCCCCGGGAGGTGATGACCGGCGTGATCTTAAGTTTCCGGTGCCCCACCAGCAGGGAAAAATCCGGGACCGGAACATCATCCAGGTTTTCGATCCGGGAACCGGTTACGATTTTCTGGTCGCTCCCGTATTTGACCAGGTCGGCGATGATCCCCTCCCCTTCCCCGACCACCACGTTATCGGCGAAGGGAGCGGCCTCCTCCGGCAGGAAGGAAGGATGAATCCCCCCGATGATCACCCGGGAGCCCGGGTTGAGCGCCCGGAATTTCTGGGCGAGCTCGTAACCGCGCTCGGCCGTGGGGGTGAGCAGGGAAAGCAGCAGGTAATCCGCCTTCAGGTCGCTCATGGTCAAATCCCGGCCGAGAAGATTCTCGTTCATGACCTTGACCTCGTAGCCAGCCCGTTTCAGGATGGTTCCCAGGTAAAGCGTTCCCATCAGGGGCAGGCGCAGATATTCCGCAAAAACGTTGGCCGGCACCCCCCGGGGTTCAACGATTATTATTTGTTTACCCATTTGTTTTCCCATCTTGATCAAACCTCCCAACTAATAGTAGGCAGATACCGAATAAAACCAAGGATATCGGCCAAAGTTTAGAATCCGCCGAAAACGCCAGAATAAAAACCAGGGAAAGAAAAATCAGAAAGAGGGCGATGAAAATAAAGATTCCCCGCTTCTTCCCGAAAATAACCGGGGCGAGAAAGGAGAGCCCCAGGAACCCGATGAACAGGGGCCAAGCATCGGTCAGAATGTTCCAGGAAGTGTAATTCAGGAAAAGGAAGAAGAAACTGATGCAGATGAAATAGGTCCCGATCCCCAACAGGACGATTTCGAAGCGCTGTTTCTTGAAATAAAGCAGGCAGAGTCCGGCCCCGACGATCAGGGGAAAAACCGGCCAGAGCTTCCAAACCCCGTGAAGATACTCGTAGGTATTCAGGAGCATGAGCGCGCCGCAGATGATGGAAATAATGGCCAGGGGCCGATAACGAAATTTGGTTTTCATTTTGATAAACCCAAGGTGTTCTGGCGATGATTTTGTCGGAAAAATGAAGTCTGGGCCGGTTCACACTTGTGTCCTCAATTAAAACATAACTTACCAGAAACCCGAATAGTTATATAAATAATTAGTATTAAACGGTCTTTTTTACCTTTTTCCGGTAGTTTTCCAGCTGAGAATGGGCCGGACACCATGAGGATTTTCCGAATCAATTGCCCGAAATCTTCGGTTGAATTCGTCCTCCCATCTTTCCGGGCGGATTTTATTGTAGCCTGCCGATTTACGTGTCCCGCTACTGAACGGGATCGGCGGGTTTTAAAGCAGCCCGATAAATCGGGCAACTGCAGGGAAAGAGAAAACATCGACTGTATTAGAAAAAATTTGCATAAGAACGTTGACATTTCCGGAGAGGTTTATTAGATATTGAGGGCCGTTTTAGACCAACCAGAAAGGAGTAATAGATATGCCGCTCAAGTACACCGAAGACCATGAGATTTTCCGGACTTCCCTGAAGAAATTCTTCGAGAAAGAAGTCACCCCGCACGCCATGGAATGGAAGGAAAAGGGCGATGTGCCCCACGAGATCTGGAAGAAGATGGGGCAACAGGGGTTCCTCGGCTACTTCGCCCCGCCCGAATACGGCGGTTCCGGCCTGGATTTCAGCTATTCCGTGGTTCTCCTGGAAGAGATGACCGGCACCTCCAGCGATCTTGCTCTCAACATCGGGGTGTGTAACGACGTGGCCGTCCCCTATATCCTCCACAGCGGTTCGGAAGAACAGAAAAAGAAATACCTCACCCGGTACTGCGCGGGCGAATGCATCGTAGCCATCGCCATGACCGAGCCCGGGGCCGGGAGCGACCTGCAGGCCATCCGCTCCACCGCCATCCGGAAAGGCGATCATTACATCGTCAACGGCCAGAAGACCTTCATTTCCAACGGCTACCACTGCGACATGGCCATCGTGGCGGTCAAGACGGATCCCAAGGCCAATCCTCCTTACACCGGCATCTCCCTGATCCTGGTCGATGCCGGCACCCCCGGCTTCAATAAAGGCCGCAAGCTCGACAAGATGGGCGTGAAAGCCGCGGACACCGCCGAGCTTTCCTTCGAGGACTGCAAGGTTCCGGTGGAGAACCTGCTCGGGGCGGAGGGGACCGGGTTCTTCACCCTGATGCAGAACCTCCAGCAAGAGCGCCTGGTCGGCGCCATCGGGGCCGTCCTGGGTTCGGATAAGATCCTGGCCCAAACCATCGAGTACACCAAAACCCGCGAGGCTTTCGGGCGCCCGATCTGCAAGTTCCAACACAACGCCTTCAAGCTCGTGGAAATGGCCACCGAGATCGAGATGGCCAAGGTGTTCACCTACAAGCTGATCGACCAGTTCCTCGACGGCGAAGACATCACCAAGGCCGTCTCCATGGCCAAGTGGTACAACAGCGAGATGCTGAACCGGGTCTGCTACCAGTGCGTCCAGCTCTACGGCGGCTACGGCTACATGATGGAATACCCGGTGGCCCACGCCTACGTGGACGCCCGGCTCCAGACCATCGCCGCCGGCACCACCGAAATCATGAAGCTGATCATCGCCCGGATGATGGGACTATTATAAGAAAGAGCGAGATCCTCCTTCGCTAACCTGTCCTACGCCTAGGCTTCGGAGGACGGGAGCTCCGGAGGACAAGCACGCGAGAAAAAGTTAACGCGAGAAACGGAAAGATTTCTTTATTGCCCCTAATAATCAATTTTTCCAAGGGTCCAGGACACGCGGATCCTAATTCTTCCACGTGAAAAACATTTCAGGTCATGAACACCTTTGCTGGCCGCCCTCAGGTAGTCAGTTGAATGGCTCCCCTACGAAAAAAATTCTTTTTTGCGCAGCCTAAATACGACTCATATTATTCTAACGAGAAAGGGCGGCACTTAAATGCCGCCCTTTCTCGTTGCTCATTGCTCGTTGCTTTTTTACTCTTCAAAGAGCGCGGCGGCGTTGGTGATCACGTTCCGCCCGTCGTCGGTGCTGGCGCTTACGATCGCCTTGCCTTTACCCTCTTTCCAGATCTTGGTGACGATCTTTTGGCCGGGGTAAACCTCCTTGGAGAAGCGCACCTCGAACTCCTTGAGTTTCGAGTCCTCCCCCCCGCAGCAGGCCTCGATCACCGCCCGGCCGACATGGCCGAAGGTACAGAGACCATGCAGGATGGGTTTGGTGTATCCGGCCATCTGGGCAAAGGCGGGATCGATGTGGAGGGGGTTGATGTCACCCGAGAGCCGGTAGATCAGATGCTGGATGGGCAGGGTCTGGTATTCGACCACCTGGTCCGGCTCGCGCGCGGGGGGTTCGTTCCCCGGGGCCGGGCCCTTGGGCCCGCCCCAGCCGCCGGCACCCCGGGCGAAAGCGGAAAAGATGTTGTCGAACAGATGTTCCCCGTCCAGGGTTTTGGTCACGGTATGGATCCGGTAGAGCGCCCCTTTCCCCTTGTCCCAGAGCTCGATCACCTTACCGGTGGTGACGGTCTGGGCGTCGAAGGGCAGAGGCCTTTTCTTGATCATGATCTTCTGCTCGCCGTGGACGATCATCATCGGGTTCGCCCCTAAGATCTCGATGCTCCCGAAAAGGCACATAAAAGGCGCGATCACCGCGAAGGTGGGGATCACTCGAATCCCGTTTTCAAAGTTCTCATAGGTATGGGCCAGATCGTAGGCCCCGATCCCGATGTTATAGAGGGCGATGTCCTTCCAGGCCCAGTTGAAATTAACGGGCGGGAGTTCCTTGCCCACGCAATCAAGATTTATTTCGGCCACGTCTCTCCTCCTTTCCCCTTAGGTTAACGTTTCGGGTTCCTGGTTTCGAGTTTCGGGTTATCAGTTACCCAAGTTTAGAAACAACCTTATCATCCTATTATCTATAAAAAACAGGGAGCCGTTTGACCGGCTCCCTGTCGTGGGCAGCTATTAAATCCGCCCCTGAACTTTTATTTTTCTGCAACCCAGCCCGATGAATCGGGCAACTACTAAATAACGCAGGTAAAAACCCTCGGCTGCCGGTTTCGGGTTTGCCCCGACCAAAACTCGGGGTCTACCCATTACCTTTGACCTTTCACCTTCCAGCTTTGACCTGCAGCTCCTTTATCACTGCCTAGTTGTACCGTCCCACGATCGCGACGGAACAGACGTTCATGAACGGCATCCCGCCCAGGTTGTGGGTCAGGCCGAACTTCGGGTCCTTGAGCTGGCGGTCGCCGGCCCGCCCCAGGAGCTGGTTGTACATCTCGTAGAGCATCCGCAGGCCGGAGGCCCCGATCGGGTGGCCGAAGCACTTCAGGCCGCCGTCGATCTGGCAGGGCACCCCGCCGGTAGCGTCGTAGAACCCGTCCATCACGTCCTTGATCGCTCCCCCGCGCGGGGAGATGTGCAGGTCTTCCATGGTCACGAGCTCGGTGATGGAGAAGCAATCGTGCACCTCGATCATGCTGAGTTCCTTGCGGGGATCCTTGATCCCGGCTTCGGCGTAAGCCCGGGTGCTCGCCTTGTCGGCAGTCACGAAGTGGTCACCCTGCCACTCGTTGTATTGCATTTCGTAGCCGTTCGAGAGGGCGAGCTGGATGGACTTGACCGAGACCAGGTCCTTCCTCCCCATGGACTTGGCGATCTCGGGGGTGGTGACAATCGCGCAGGCCGAGCCGTCGGAAACCCCGCAGCAGTCGAAGAGCCCGAGGGGATCGGCGATGATCGGCGAAGCCAGGATCTGGTCTACGGTTACCGCCTTCCGCAGGTGGGCCTTGGGGTTCTTGGCCCCATTCGCGTGACTTTTGGCGGAAATATGGGCCAGAGCGTTTTTCAGATCATCCCGCTCGATTTTATACTTGGCCCGGTAGGCGCTCGCCAGCTGGGCGAACATCCCGGGGGCGGTCATGTTGGGCATGACCATGAAATGGGCAGGTCCCCCGTTGGAACCCAGGTTCGGCAATCCGCCGTAACCCGAGTCCTTGAGCTTCTCCACCCCCTGGGCCAGGGCGAAATCCACCGCCCCGGAAGCCACCGCGTAGCAGGCCCCGCGGAAGGCCTCGGTGCCGGTGGCGCAGAAATTCTCCACCCGGGTTACCGGGATGAAGGGGAGGCGCAACGTTATCGGGAGCGCCAGGGCGGAAAGCCCCACGTGCTGCGACTCGAAGGCCGTCCCAAACCAGGCCGCCTGGATCTGCTTCTTCTCTATCCCCGCGTCCTTGATGCATTCCTCGAAGGCCTCCACGATCAGGTCCTGGGCGCTCATATCCCAGCGTTCTCCGAAGCGGCTGCAGCCCATCCCGAGGATCGCTACTTTATCTCTGATTCCGGTTGCCATTTTATATCCTCCTTATCTTGATATTGGATTGATCCCGTTTTGGTCCCGCCTCACGCCGGTTTCTTGAAGGCTGGGGCCGCGCTCCAGAAATACCCGGTGAAGCAGCGGTCCTTGTCATAGTATTTCTTCCGGAAGGTAACCTGCATCGGCACGCCCACCTCGATGTCGTTCATGGTGCAGTCGGTGAAGTCCATAATCATCCGGCCGCCGCCCTCGAACTGGATCATCCCGTAACTGGCGGGGGGATCGATCGAAACCGCGAGGAGATCGCTGGTGAAGGTCAGGATCTTGGCCGGCCGGCCGACGAACTCGCAATCCTCCTGGGAATGGACAGCACCGCACTCGGGCTTGACGCAAACATTGCTCTTCGGAATTTGGAGTGTCCCGCAGGCTTTGCATTTTCCGCCGACGAACCCGAGGATGAGCTTACGGTCGCGCCACATCGCAGAGAGGGCCGTCTGCATCGGGACCTCGGCGCGGATCCCCATCTCGGTATTGAGGAGGTCGCGGAACCGGAGGAACTTCCCGTAGGTGTACTCGGTCCGGCTGTTGGCCAGGTGCCCCGAAACCGCCATGCGGGGAGCAAGATTCTTGATTTTATCGGTAACCATGAAAATCAGGGCGTCCGAACCCTGCCCGAAGCTCGCCACTAAAAGTTTGTCACCGGGCTTGGCGGTTTCAAGCTCGCGGGCGAGCATGATGAGGGGATGGGCCACCCCGCATTCGCCGGTTTCCTCGTGCATGTTTCCGGACAGCTGTTCCTTGGTGAAACCCATGCTCTTGGCAATTTCCCAGTGGGCCCGGCCGAAGAGGCAGGGGAACATGATCCGGGTAATATCCGTCGGCTTGAGTCCGGTCTTGGCCAGCACCCCTTTCACCGCCTGGGGGATGATCTTGCCGTAGCCTTCATCCCGGATCCAGCGTTCCTCCCAGTTGTAATCGAATTTTCCCTCGGTGCCCCGGTAATGGTCCACGAAATCCTGGCTGAGCGAGAAGGAACCCACCAGCTCGGCGACAACATTGTCCTTCCCCAAAACCAGCGACGCGGCACCGTCCCCGAACCACATCTCGTGGAACCAGGCTGTCTTGGTTCTCCGGCTGTCCGAGGCGGAAAGCAGGATCTGTTTCTTATCCCCGCCCTGGACCGCTTCCAGGGCCGTGACCAGCGCGCTGGTCCCAGCCTTCTGGGTGCTGGTAAAATCCGCGGTGGTGACATCGTCCTTCAGGTTCAAAGCGCATTTCAGGATGCTCGCGCTGTCGCGGTCGGCGAAGGACAGGCTGGTGGAGGCGATGTAAACCCCGTCCAGCTTGGCGCGGTCCTGGCCGGTCATACAATCCCAGGCCGCGGCCACCGCCATGGTCATGGCGTCCTCGTCCCAGTTGCAGAAGGTGCGTTCGCCCGAAGCGGCAGTCATCAGGCCCGGGGCCAACCACCCCATCGCATCCATGATGCAGCTCCGACCTAATCGGTACTTGGGCAGATATGCCCCGTAGGAAACTATTCCAACCATGAAAGATACCCTCCTTTCCTCGTTAATCCTTATCCTTAAACCGTTGACTTTAAAATCTTAATCAAACCTAGTTAGTGTTCCTCACCTCCGGGCCCAGAACCGGCCCGAAGCAGCTCAAGCTCGAATTATCGATATCCAACCCAGCGGGATGATTTTTACGCAATTTTATCCGCTTTGTCAAGCCCCCTTTTACCGACGATAATATCAGGAATATGATCCCGGGTTCCGCCATTTTTACCCCCTTCTTGACCGGGGGATTTTTCTCTGATAAAAGATACCAACTGGCAAGTTAGTGAGTCTCAACCCGGAGCCCTGGAGAGCCCCGGGAAGGAGGTTTTTCTGTTGGTTCAGAGCCTGACCGGCCGGAAGGATGTTTCCGAACCCGCCGCCCCCAACGGGGACCGCACCCCGCCCCCCGGCCGGCAGAAGATCGAAAAAGCCCTCAAGTCGCTCCTCGAAGACAAGGAATTCAGCGCCATCACCACTTCCGAGATCGCCAAGACCGCCGGGGTAACCGAGGCGCTGATCTACAAGTATTTCAAGGACAAGCGCGACCTGCTCTACCAGGTCCTGGCCCGGGACCTGGAACACCATCTCGAACAGTCCCAGCTTCACCTCAAGGGGATCAGCGGAGCCCGGAACAAGATCCGCAAACTCATCTGGTTTTACCTGAACACCTACGCGGAGGAACGGGTCTTCGGCCAGATGCTCATGCTTGAGGTATTGAGTTTCCACGATTTCTACCAGAGCGCACCCTACCAGGTGCTGAAAAAATTCGCCATCCTCGAGCTCGGCATCCTGAAAGAGGGAATCGAAACCGGGGAGATCCGCGACGATCTCCCCCCCGCCCTGATCCGCCAGGTGATCCGGGGCAGCATCGAAAACGCCTGCCTGGCCTGGGTGAAGATCAGCCAGAAGATCTCCCCCGACGAGCTGACCGAAAACCTCTGCCGGGTTCTGTTCAACGGAATCGAAAAACCGGAAAGGGAAAAAACCAGGAACGGGCGCAACTTGCATCAATAATATCCTCCCCTCCCTTGAGGGGAGGGGTAAATGGTTAAGGCAAAAAATTCTTATTTTCAGTAGAAAGGAGTTGAAAAATGCCGCTCAAGTATACCGACGAACATGAGATCTTCCGCCGCTCCCTCCGGAAATTCTTTGAAGCCGAAGTCAAGCCCAACGTGGAGCAGTGGCGGAAGCAGGGGTTCATCCCCCGCGACATCTGGAAGAAGATGGGCGCCCAGGGGTTCATCGGCTACTGGCTGCCGCCCGAATTCGGCGGGTCGGGGCTGGATTTCAGCTACTCGGTGGTCCTCTCCGAGGAGATGGTGATTGCCTCCTCCGACCTGGGGGTGAACATCGGGGTGCATAACGACGTGGCCCTGCCCTACATCGCCCACAGCGGGACCGAGGAGCAGAAGAAGAAGTACCTGCCCCCCGCCTGCACCGGGGACTGCATCGTTTCCATCGCCATGACCGAGCCGGGGGCCGGGAGCGACCTGGCCTCGATCCGCTCCACCGCCATCCGGAAGGGCGATCATTACATTATCAACGGCCAGAAAACCTTCATCTCCAACGGTTACGCCTGCGACCTGGCCATCGTGGCGGTAAAAACCGACCCCAAGGCCAATCCCCCTCATACCGGGGTCAGCCTGGTCCTGGTTGAGAACGGCACCCCCGGCTTCACCAAGGGCCGGAAGCTGGAGAAGATGGGCCTGCACGCCGCCGACACCGCCGAGCTTTCCTTCGAGGACTGCAAGGTCCCGGTCACGAACCTGTTGGGGGCGGAGGGGGGCGGTTTCTTCACCCTGATGCAGAACCTCCAGCAGGAGCGCCTGATGGGGGCGATCGGGGCGATCGTGGGGGCCGAGCACATCCTGCAGGCGACCATCGAGTACACCAAGACCCGGGAGGCCTTCGGCCGGCCGATCTGCAAGTTCCAGCACAACGCCTTCAAGATCGTGGAGATGGCCACCGAGATCGAGATGGCCAAGACCTTTACCTACAAGCTGATCGACGAATACCTGGACGGGAAGGATATCGTCAAGACCGTCTCCATGGCCAAGTGGTACAACTCGGAGCTGGTGAACCGGGTGGCTTACAACTGCGTCCAGCTTCACGGCGGCTACGGCTATATGATGGAGTACGAAGTGGCCCACGCCTATGTCGACGCCCGGATGCAGACGATCGCGGCCGGCACCACCGAGATCATGAAGCTCATCATCTCGCGGCTGATGGGGCTGCTGTAAAAAACAGCCCCTCGATATAACTCGGGGTAAACGAGAAAGGTGGAAAAGGGTTAAGGCGAGAAAAGGATTTGCATTTTTTTGTAGTTTGCCGATTAATCGGCGGTTTTTAAAAACGCCCGATCCCTCTGTTGTCGGGATAAATAAATCGGGCAACTACATAATATTTAGTTGCGGAGGGGCCGTCTGGCCCCTCCGCTTTTTTCACTTGAACTCACCCCGGGAAGGGGTAGAATGAAAACAGTAGACGGGGGATATTCCTTCCTAACCTTATAAAAATGAAGAAGAACCTTTTTTTGAGCCTGACGCTGCTCTTTTTCCTGCCCGTCAGCCTCCAGGCCGCGGACGCGCCCTCACCCGCCCCCAAGCCTCAATACGTCATCAAATGGGCCACGATCGCCCCCGAGAACACCTTCTGGGGCGACATCCTTAACAAGGCTTCCCGGGAGCTGGAGGAAGCCAGCGGCGGACGGATCAAAAACACCTGGTATTACGGGGCCGTGATGGGCGACGAGCCGGATGCGATTCGGAAACTCCGGATCGGCCAGCTCCAGGGCCTGGCCCTCCTGACCGTGGGACTGCAGAAGCTCGCCCCCGAGGCGATTGTCTATTCCCTCCCGGACCTTTTTCAGAGTTACCAGGAAGTGGACTGCGTCTGGGACCGGACCCATGAAATGATGGAAAAAATCTTCGCGGAGAAAGGCCTGGTGCTCCTCGGGCGGGGAGACGTCGGGTTCAGCGTTTTTGTCTCCAAGCGCGCGATGAAAGACCTGGAGGAGCTCAAGAAGGCCAAGATCTGGGTCTGGTCGGGGCTCGGTCTGGACCAGGCGGTGGCCCGGATGTTCGGGATCGTGAACACCGTCCCGCTGGCCCTCCCGGAGGTAATAACCGCCCTGCAGACCGGGATGGTGGACACCGTTTACGGCTCCTACTACACCACCATCGCCCTCCAATGGTACACAATGATCAAATACATGACCGACGTGAAGCAATCGGGAACGGCATACTGCCCGGCGATGCTGATCATTAAGAAAGAGGTTTATGACGCCCTTTCCCCGGATCTCCAGACGATCATGCGGGAAAAGATGCAGAAGTATCTAATCCCCCTCCGGGAGCAGATGCGCGCGGATGAGGAAGACGCCCGGCAGTCCCTGATCAAGCGGGGGGTGGTAATGGTGGAGCTCGATCCCGTGATGGTCAAAGACATCCGCATCCGGGCCCAGGCCATTTATAAGGAATGGGAAGGCAAGTATTATCCTTCCTGGTTTCTGGAAGGCATCCTGAAGGCCCGGGACCAGTGCCGTTCCGAGTTGGCTCCCCCGAAGCCTTAATGCTTCGATTGGCAATTACGATAACATATTGTTTATAAGCAAAACCAATAACAATGCTCACTCAGCACTAAGTCCTGAGCGAATAAGTTTTTTATCAAACTTATGAATCGAAGGACTTAGCCCCGCGCCTATCTCGTCCTTTCCGATTTTCTATATTAGAATACGCGTTTAAAATATCCGGCAATCATGGAAAATAACGAAACTAAAAAACTCGGCGCCTTCACCCGCCTCCGGCACCTGCTGATCGGCGAGCCGAAAAAAATCGACGACCCTTCTCTTTATCAGAAAATCTCCCTGGTTGCCCTCCTGGCCTGGATCGGTCTGGGCGCCGACGGGCTGTCTTCCGCTTCTTATGGCCCCGAGGAAGCGTTTAAAACCCTCGGCTCGCACACCTACTTGGCCGTCTTTCTAGCCTTGGCTACGGCCTTTACCGTATTCGTCATTTCGTACGCTTACAGCCGCATCATCGAATATTTCCCCTCGGGGGGAGGGGGATATATCGTCGCCGGCCGCACTTTGGGGGAAAAATTCGGGGTGATCTCAGGCGCCGCGCTTCTAGTCGATTACATGCTGACAATTACCGTGTCGATCGTCAGTTGCGGAGACGCCCTGTTCAGTTTCTTTCCGGCCTCCTGGAGTCCCTTTAATATCGAATTCGAAATTGCGGCGATTCTCTTTCTCGTCGTTCTCAATCTGCGGGGCATTCGCGAGTCGGTCACCTTTCTC
>JAPLJL010000266.1 GCA_026388615.1 Pseudomonadota bacterium
GTCCCTTTGTTAAACAAAAGAAATATGCACCGATTGCTCAAAGACAGAATTCTTCCGGGACCGGTTGGAGCGACCATCCGCCGCATACTCTACACAGAAACAGGCGAGTCATAAGCCGGGAAGGTTAGGGATAAAGACCGCCGACTACCGACCGCCGAAAAAGCAGGAAACCAGAAGACATAAATTTACCAACTTACTAATGTAGTGAGTCATAAATTCCTTTATTCTGGTTGTCATTCCGGGCTGGACCAAGCCTGCCCCGGACTTGATCCGGGGGAATCCGATTCCTCTCAAATGGTTCCCTGCTTTCGCAGGGACGGCGCCTGGATTCCCGCTTGAGTTTATCCTGAGCGAAGCCGAAGGGCGGGAATGACGGTCAAAAAATTCAAACAAGCAAATGTCAAGAAGCGTTAGACTTACTATATTGCCTATTGCTTACTTACTGCTTACTAGGAGCGCAGTCTTCCCTCGACTACAATGCCTCGGGATCTGATCGAAAAGGCTGGGGCTACCGGTTGTTTGCCGGGCGGGACGCCCGGCCTCCATGCTGCTTACTGCTTTCCCTCCGGGCCCGCTTCCAGCCCGCTTACAGGCCGGAGGGTAGGCCCTACGGGCCGGAGGCTGCTTACTGCTTACTATTTTTTCTGGGAACGGTATTCCGCCAGGGTGTCCTGGAGGCGGGTCAGAAGCCAGGCAGGGTAATACTGGCCGATGAACTTCTGATTAAGCGGGCGGGCCTTTTCCCGGATGGCTTTCACGTTTTCCTCACTCAATTTGATTTCCTTGATTCCTTCTTTTAGGAAACCCTGGTAGGTTTTTTCGTTGTCCACCCGGGAGATTTTCCGGAGTTCGGGGAGATAAAGATCCCAGCCTTCCTTAATTGTCTTGCGCAGGTCGGGGGGAAGGCCCGCCAGGAATTTCATGTCCATGACGATGGCCGAAGGTGGAAGGGTAAAGGGAAGGTCAATGATGTACTTGGCGTAGGCGTACCACTGGAGGGCCAGGGCGGCATAGAGGGGAGAGTAAAAGGAATCCAGCTGGCCGGTCTTGAGGGCCATGAGCAGGTCGGGAAATCCGACCGGGACGTTTTGAAAGCCCAGGAGTTCGGCGAACTCGGTGATGACCGGATCTTTTTTCCAGGCCCACATCCGGCATTTGGGGAAGTCCTGGATGGATTCGACGGGGCTCTGGAGAAACCAGTAGCTGAAGCCGATATCGAGCCAGCCGGCCAGATAAAAACCTTTCTCTTCGAAGAGGCGCTGGAACTGGGGTTGCATCCGGTCCAGGACAAAATCGATTTCCGCGGAATTATTGAAAAGAAAGGGCAGGCTCAGGATCCGGGTTTCCGGGGCGATCATCCCCAGCCCAACATTGGCTAATCCGGCCCCCTGGAGCTGTCCCATTTTGATCTTCAGGAACTCGTCCGGCTCATCGCCCATGATTCCGCCCAGGTACCAGATGACCTTGATCCGGCCCGCGGATTTCTGCTCAACGTATTTCTGGAATTTATGGGCGGTATCCGCCCAGCTCGTTCCTTCGGGAGCGACGGCGGAAAGCTTAAGCACAAATTCCGGTGGCCCAGCCGGGGGACGCTCGGCGGCTCGGGCCGGCAGGGGTACGAAACCGGGGAAGAGGATCAGGAAAAAAGCGAAGGCGGCCGAAAACTTGAAGTAAATGGTTTTGATGATCACGGGGAAGCGGTTCACGGGCTGGCCGGTTTCCGGATGTCCGGGGTTCGGCCGGGGCCGGAGCGGTATTCCTCGATGATTTTCAGGGATTCCTCCAGGACCGAGGCGGGGTAGAGTTGGCCCGCGAATTTTTGATAGACGGGGTGGGTCTTGTCCTGGAGGCTCTTCAGGAGGTTTTCCTCCAGCCGGTAGGGTTTGAGGCCCCAGGAGATCAGGCCCTGAAAAGCCTTCTCGTTGTCTTTCCGCATCGCCAGGTTGAGGGGTGGGAGGTAAAGGTCGCAGGCCTCGAGGATGATTTTCCGCAGGTCGGGAGGCATGGTGTCCAGGTATTTTTTATCGAAGACGATTGTGGCCGGGGTGTAGGAGAAGGGTGTTTCCACCAGGTACTTGACTTGGGTATACCACTGGAGCGCGAGGATGGTGTAGGGAGGTCCGTAAAAAGCGTTCAGCAACCCGGTTTGCAGGGCGGGAAGCACCTCGGTGAGGGGGATGGAGATGTCCTGGAACCCCGCCATCCGGTTGACTTCGTTGGTAACCCGGTCGCCGGTCCAGGCCCACATCCGCATGGATTTCACGTCGTCGAGGGAATGGATGGGCTTGGAAGTAAACCAGTAATTGAAGCCGACGTCTATCCACCGGGAAAAGACGATGCCGTTATCGGCGAAAACTTTCCGGAAATGGGGAAGCATTTTCTCCAGGTAATAGTCGAGTTCGTCGTAATCCCGGAAGAAAAAGGGGAGGTTGAGAATCTGGGATTCCGAGGCGATCGTGGCCATTCCGACGCTGGTGAAGGCGGCCCCCTGGATCTGGCCGATCCGGAGCTTCCGGAGCGCGTCCGGCTCATCCCCCATCACCGCGCCCAGGTACCAGGTTATCCGGATCCGGCCTCCGGATTTTTCCTCGATGTAATCCTTAATTTTATAACCATAGTCGGCGTAGGTGGTCCCTTCCACCGCGACGGCGGCCAGCTTCAGGTGATATTCAGATTTTTGGCTAGGTTCGCCGGCGAACAGGGTGGCGGCCGGGATTCCCGTAAGAAGAGCCAGGGCCAAAGACCCGGCCACGGACAGCGGATGATTTTTAATCATAAAAATTTTGAGAGCTCGGTTAAAAGATTGACGCTTGGATCTAAAAACCAGAATATCGCAAAAAAACGGAAGTGTAAATCATCAAAAAGCCAGGCGCAGGGCGCAAAAAGCCGAAAAGTTAAGAAACCTGCAAGTCTAAAAGACCAAAACACAGGGTTGCTGGCTACCCAACTCGCTGTTTTTAGTAGTGGACAAACCGGGGGAAGTATTTATAATTAAATGCACTTTGGAGGGGGAGGAGGATTATCCGTGAGAGCCAGGAAGAAAAAATCAGGATCGGAAGCCACCAAAGTAATTTCTCCGAAAACCGCCGTTCCGCCCGGCCAGGTGAGCCTGGTGGTTTTGACCGGAGAGGACGCGGGGGCGGAGCATTTCGTCCGGGGTCTGAAGTGCGTCCTGGGAAGGGACAGCGAGCAGGTGGACATAACGGTGAAAAGCAAGGGGGTTTCCCGCCGTCACGCCTCCCTTTCCTGGCAAAAAAACCGAATCATCTTGGAAGACCTGGGCAGCACCAACGGAACCTTTCTTAACGACGAGCGAATCTCGGACCCCGTCGAGGTCCGGCACGGCGACCGCATCAAGCTGGGCGATCTGGTCCTGCAGGTGATCAAGGTTGACCAGCCTCAGGATACTCCGGTTTATGAGCTCCGCGAATAGAAAATCCTACCTGATTCAGTCATCCGGAAAAACTGATCCGGGCCGGGTCCGGGCCCAGAACGAGGATAATTTCTCCCGGGAAGAGGAACTCGGTCTCTTCCTGGTGGCGGACGGGATGGGCGGTCATGCCGGAGGGGAAACCGCCAGCGAGCTCTCTGCCACCACGGTGCGGGAGTTGGTGGGGGAATTTTCCCTGGCCCAGGCGGGTGTTCCGCCGGAAGAAAGGCCCTATCTGGATTGGCTGGCGGTGACCATCAAGAAGGCCGGGGAGAAGATCTATGACCTGGGCAACCAGAATATCGAGCTCCGGGGGATGGGAACCACCACCACCGCTTTGTGGATTCCCCCCGCCTTTGATCCGCCCCGCGCTTTTCTGGCCCACGTGGGGGACAGCCGGGCCTACCGGCTCCGGGAATCCCGGATGGAGCAGCTGACCCGGGATCATTCCTGGGTAATGGAGCAGGTCCGGGCCGGGCACCTGACCGTTTCCGAAGCCAAGACCCACCGTTTCCGGAGCTTGATCACCCGCTCGGTAGGCTTTCAGCAGAGCGTGGAGGTGGATTCCACCATCCTGGAATTGAAAGCGGGTGATGCTTTCCTGATTTGTTCCGACGGGCTTTCCAACATGGTGGGGGACTCCGAGATCCAGCATGTTCTGGAAACGTCCGACCCGGAACCGGCGGCGGAGGAATTGATCACCCAGGCCAACGCTCACGGCGGAATCGACAACATTACCGTTCTGGTGATCAAAATCCTGCCCGCTTAATTTCATCCCCTTTATTGATCCGTCATTTTTCAGAATAATTCCTTTTTTTCCTGTTTTTGATTATTGCTGAAGACCGCTCGGGCTTTTGGCCCGAGCCGCTTCTCGAGGGGGGGTTCTTCGCGATTAACTCGAAATCAGAAACCCCTGACCGACACCCTGGGCGAGCGCTCCCTGGCCGACACGAGCTGTCGGCTCGGGCAAGCGGGCAAGCCGGGCAGGCGGGCAAGCCGAGCCATCGGCTTGGGCAGGCCGAAACTAGAAACTAAGATTGGTCCGGGGGAATTTCGTAGATAACCGCTTGCTCGTTGCAGTCCGGGAACTGGGGGCAGCGGATGCAATCGGTCCAGACCTTTTGGGGCAGGTCGCGTTTATCGATGGGCTGGAAACCCATGCGGAGGAAAAACCCGGGCTTGAAGGTGAGGGAAAAGACCCGGTAACAGCCCAGGCGCTTGGCCTCCCGGAGGGAGGCCTTGATCAGGGTGGAGCCGATCCCCTGGTGGGAATAGTCCGCGCGCACGGCCAGGGAGCGGATCTCGGCGATGTTTTCCCAGAGCACGTGCAGGGCGCAGGTGCCGATGATGTTTTCGGTGCCGGGCTCGGTAATGACCATGTAATCCCGGATGAACTCATAGATGTCCCCCAGGGAGCGGGGCAGCATCTCCCCCTGGCGGGCGAAGGGCTCGATCAGTTTCTGGATGGCACGGGCTTCCTCGATCCGGGTTTTCCGGACCGAGCGGCTCCAGGAATGCTTTTTGGGTTTGGTCTGCGCCATGGCAATGATTATAGAGGATATTTAATCCGGGGGAAAATTATTTTTTTCAGCGTTTTGGTAGGGTGCGTTCCCCGAACGCACCGATATCCGGGCCGATAGGGGCATCGGCCCCTACTTTTTGGATAGCTCGGTCCGGCGGGCCAGCAATTCCCGGGCATAAGCCTTTCCGCGCTGGGTGATCTCCAGCCCGGCCAGCATCCGGGAAAGCTCTTCGAGCCGCTCCGGGTCGGACAGGGCTTGGATCCGGGCCCGGGTTTTTCCCGCGGAGGTCGACTTGCTGACCAGGAAATGCCGGTCCGCGTAGCAGGCGATCTGGGGCAGGTGGGTGACGCAGAGGACCTGGGAGTCCCGGCTGACCTCCCAAAGTTTCCGCCCGACCATTTCCGCCACCGCCCCGCCGATCCCGGCGTCGATCTCGTCGAAGATCAGGGTGGGATTTTCCCGGGCCCGGCGGGAACGGATTTTCTTCAGGGCCAGCATGATCCGGGAAAGTTCTCCGCCGGAAGCGACCTTCCGGAGCGGTTTCGGGTCTTCCCCCGGGTTGGCGGAGAGAATGAACTCTACCCGGTCAATCCCCCGTTCGGTGATATCGGTAAACCCGGAGGGATTTTCCGGGTCGGCCCCGGCGGTTTCCCAGGAAAAGTCGAAGCGGACCTCCGGGATGCCCAGATCCCGGATTTCGGAGATAATCGCCTTCTTCAGCTTTTTCCCGGCTTCCCGGCGGGACCTGGAGAGTTTCTCGGCCGCGGCAGCGAGAGACTTTTTCAGGCGGGAAAGTTCGGCTTCCAGGCCGGGCAGGGTTTCGGATTGGCGGGTGAGCTCGTCCCGTTCGGACGTGGTCCGGTCCCGATAGGCCAGGATCTCCGGGACGGACCCTCCGTATTTCCGTTTCAATTGACTCAGGGCGGCCAGGCGGTTTTCCACCTCCTCCAGCCGCTCGGGATTATGACCGGCGCGGTCCAGATATTTTTCCAGCGAGCGGGCCAGGTCCCGGATTTCCGCCCGGGCGGATTCCAGGCGGGAATAATAATCCTTCAACTCGGGGTCGAGCGCGGACAGTTCCCTCAGGGCCGAGAGGGCCCGGGAAATTTTTCCGGCCGCTGATCCCTCTTCGGTATCCAGAACCTCGAGGGCGGTCCGGGCCAGGGAGGTTATCTTTTCCGAATTCTGCAGGCGGACCCGGAGGGCCGGGAGCTCTTCCTCCTCGGATTCCTTCAGGCCGGCTGCCGCGATTTCCGAGATCTGAAAAGAAAGGAGGTCCAGACGTTTCCGCCGTTCCCCCTCGTCGGTTTTGATTCTTTCCACCTGTTTCCGGATTTCCTGGAAATTCCGGTAAAGGTTTTGAAATTCGTCCCGGGCGGGGGTGAGCCC
>JAPLJL010000440.1 GCA_026388615.1 Pseudomonadota bacterium
TTGATCTACGTTCCCCATCTGGTCCGCCGCCTTTGCCCTTACCTGAAAGGTATGGCTGCCGTCGGAAAGTCCGGTATATGACTTGGGAGAGGTGCAGGAAGCCCAACCCCAGGAATCCAACTGACACTCAAAGGTAGAACCGGCATCGGGAGAGGTAAACTCAAAAGTCATTGAGGCCTGGTTGGAGGGATTTAGAGGCTTGGAAGTAATGGCAGTATCTGGTGTTATGCTTGTGGGTGTCGTGACGTCACTGAGGGTAGTCGCGGTCACCTCGTTGGAATAATCGGAATCACCCGCCTGGCTTGAAGCCTTGACTCGGTAGGAATATGTTGTGGAAGGGGTTAAACCGGTATCCGAATAAGAGGTGGCGTTGGCGGAAAGGGTATTTATTAAGGCATAGGAGCCAGCTGCGGCCTTTCTTTCGATCTTGAAGCCCTCTTCATCATTCGAACCATCCGTCCATCCAAGATCAACCCGGGAGGAAGAAACCGCCGTGGCTTGAAGGTTCCTCGGCGGAATGGGCAGGGAGGATTCCGAACCGCCCCCGCCCCCGCATCCAGCAGATTGGAAAGAAAACGCGAAGATTGCACTGACAATGAATGCGGTGATCCACCCTTTTCGATCTTTTATCACGGCCTTATCTCCTTTTTTAAAAAATTGTGTTCTCCATCGTAGCCCGACGGGAAAAGGATTGTCAATGATTTTAGGAGCAAGTCAAAACAAAACTAAGGGCGGTCAGGATGACCGCCCTTAGTTTTTGAATTTACCGGCTACTGGTAATTCATAACGCAGCCTGAAGGCTGCGGCTACCCGTCTTGCTTGTGTTATGTCTCAGAAAAGTCTTTACAATAAACATCTTTTTCGTAGGGGAGTCCTTCAGGATGAGTCCCTTCAGGATAAACCATTCCATTTATCCCGAGTAACATCGAGGGACTGGCTCCTCGCCTTAACCTTCCCCTCCCTTGATGGGAGGGGACTGAGGGGAGGGTGAAAATTCCTTGCCACCCTCTCCTCTCCGAGCCGTAGGCTCCTACGAGCCGGAGGCCCCACCCTCCCCCCCTTTCAACAAAGGGGGGAATATATTAAAAAAAGGGCGGCCATTACGGCCGCCCTGATTTGTTTTTATTCGCAGCCTAAAGGCTGCGGCTACCATCTTCTTGTCTTTGCTTTATCTATTTCTCATTCCGCAATCCGCACTCCGCAATCCGCATTCGGTTATAGTCCTACGATCGCCACGCTGCAGACGGAAGACGCCGGGAAACCGCCCAGGTTATGGGTCAGGCCGTAGCGCGGATTTTTGATCTGGCGTTCGCCCGCCTTGCCCTGGAGCTGTTTGTACATCTCGTAGATCATCCGAAGGCCGGAAGCTCCGATCGGGTGGCCGAAGCATTTCAGGCCGCCGTCCGGCTGGCACGGGATCTTCCCGGTCAGTTCGTAGAAACCGTCGTTGATGTCGTTGGGAGCCTTGCCCCTCTCGGAGATCCCGAGATCCTCGTAGGTAGCCAGCTCCGTGATCGAGAAGCAGTCGTGCACCTCCATCATGCTGATCTCCTCGCGCGGGTTCTTGATCCCCGCCTCGGCGTAAGCCCGGCGCGAGGCCTGGACTGTGGTCTCCACGTGGGCCCCGTCCCAACTCTGGGTGGCGAGTTCCTCGCCGGAGGTGCCCGCGATCTGGAGCGCTTTTACCAGGACCGGGTCCTTCCGGAGGCTCTTGGCGATCTCCGGGGTGGTGACCAGCGCGCAGGCCGAGCCGTCGGACACCCCGCAGCAGTCAAAGAGCCCCAGGGGCCAGGCGATGACCGGGGCGTTGAGCACCTGCTCCACCGTCACTTCGCGGCGGAGGTGGGCCTTGGGGTTCTTGGCCCCGTTCTTGTGGCTTTTCACCGAAATCTTGGCCATCGCGATTTTCCCCTGCTCGGGGGTAAGTCCGTACTTGGCGAAATAGCGGGTGGCCATCATCGCAAACCCGCCCGGGGCGGTCATGTTGGCGCTGATCAGCCGGGCCTGGGTACCCATCGCGGCGCCGAAGTCAGGGAGGCCGCCGTAGCCGATGTCTTTCAGTTTTTCCACCCCCAGAGCCAGGGCGATCTTGCAGGCGCCGGAAGCCACCGCGTAGACCGCGCCCCGGAAGGCCTCGGTGCCGCTGGCGCAGAAGTTTTCCACCCGGGACACCGGGATAAAGGGCAGTTTCAGGGTGGCGGAAAGCGGGATGGCGCTCTTCCCCACGCCGATCTCATCAAAGCAGGTGCCGAGCCAGGCCGCCCCGATGTCCTTGGGATCCACCCCGGAGTCCTGCAGGGCCTCTTTAAAAGCCTCCAACATCAGATCCTCGGGATTTTTATCCCAGCGTTCCCCGAAGTTCGTGCACCCCATTCCCACAATTGCGACTTTATCTTTGATTCCATCTGCCATGTTATTCCTCCTTAATCGTTAATATCCAAACAAATCTTTAAAGCCTTCAGCTTTCAGCTTTTCACCTTATAGCCTCCGAGCTCTGGCCTTGGCGAAGTCTGGGCCAATCCGCATTCCAGGTTACCCTACGATCGGAACTGCCTTCCAGAAGTATCCGGAGATGCCCCGGACCTGGTCGACAAATTTCCGCCGGAAAGAAAGCTCTACCGGTAGCCCCACTTTCACGTCTTCCAGGGTGCAGTCGGTAAAATCTATCGCCGCGCGGCCGCCGCCCTCGAAATCCACGATCCCATAAATGGCGGGCGGGTCCACACTGGCGGCCAGCATGTCGGCGGTGTAGCTGAAAATCGTCCCCTTCTTATCGGCAAAGGGGTAAGCCTCCATCTCCTCCATCGACTTGCACTTCGGGTTCGGGCAGACGACCTGGGGCGGGTAGGCCGGGGTTCCGCACTTCTTGCACTTGCTCCCGACATAGGCCATCACCGCCCGGCGGTTCCGCCAGAGGGAGGTCACGCTGGTGGGCGGCTCGATTTCACCGCGGATCTGCACGTCCACCGGAAGCAGGCTCCGGAACACGCAGTATTTGGTGTAAGCGGTCAGGTCGGCCCGCTTGGCCAGGTAACCCTTGACGCCCTTCCGGTCGCGGACTTTTTCGATTTCGGGGGTCACTTCGAAAGCCAGCGCGTCGGCGCCGTTCCCGTAACCAATCAAGAGGAGCTTGTCCCCCGGTTTGGATTGTTCCAGGGCCGCGGCCAGCATCACCAGCGGCTGGGCGGCTCCGGCGTCACCGAGCACCTCGAAAAGGTTGCCCTGCAGCCGGTCCGGGGCAATCTTGCCTTTCTTGGCGATGGCCTGGTGCTCACGGGTAAAGGGACAGTTGTAAATAATTTTATTGAAACCATCCAGCGGAATTTTGGTCTTTTTCAGAAATCCCATCACCGCCTCGCCGATGATCTGGCCGTACCCCAATTCGCGGACCCAGCGGTCTTCCCAGCTGCGGTCGAACAGCCGGCCTTCGGCCCGGTAATGGTCGATGAAATCGTAGGTCAGCGAATACGAGCCTTTAAACTCGGCGATTACATCCTCGTCCCCGACCAACACAGACG
>JAPLJL010000131.1 GCA_026388615.1 Pseudomonadota bacterium
GCCGCCGCGTTGATCCGGGCGATGGCCAGCTCCCGGCGGCGGCCGATCTTCTGGAAGTCGGCGAAGGTCGCATCGGCGGCCGGCTTGAGAATGAACCGCAGGATGAGTTCATCCGGCGGCAGCGAGCAGGCGTAAGGGCCGGAGGCGATCTCCTCGACCAGGACCTGGGGGTTAACCACCACCCCGTTCCCGATCAGGCAGAGCCGCCCCGGGCGGAGAACCCCGGAGGGAACCAGGTGGAGGACAATCTTCTGGCTTCCGATCACGCAAGTGTGCCCCGCGTTGTTCCCGCCCTGGTAGCGCACCACCACCTGGGCCTTCTCGGTCAGGAGATCAACCACCCGGCCCTTGCCTTCGTCACCCCACTGCGCGCCGAGAATTCCGACTCCTTGCATTATCCTCTCCTCCTTTTTCCCGGATCCGTGTGCTTCTTCAAAAAATCCCCCCGGATCGGTTATATTAATAACGGCTCAAAAAATTTCTGGCGTTCAATGAATAAAAACCCGGTCTATTTTCTTCCCGCTTATTCTAACTCATCCCGGGGTCTGGTAAAAAGCTTGACCCCCCTCCTCGAACAATCCGGTCTCTCCCGGATCATCTCCGAGAAGGACCTGGTCGCGATCAAGGTTCATTTCGGCGAGCCGGGCAATCAGACCTTCCTCCGCCCCGAGTTCGTCCGCCGGATCGCGGATTTCCTGGCGGCCCGGAAAGCCCGGCCCTTTCTCACCGACACCAACACCCTTTACGTGGGGGCCCGGACCAACTCGGCCCAGCACCTGGTCACCGCCCTCCGTCACGGCTTCGAGTTCAGCGCCGCCGGGGCCCCCCTGGTGATCGCCGATGGCCTGCGCGGGAACGCCGGGGTCAAGGTCAGCCTTCCTCCCCCCGCCCGGAACCGGGAAGTCACCGTCGCCCCGGAGATCTACTCTGCCGACGCCCTGGTCCTGGCCACCCATTTCAAGGGCCACGAGGCCTTCGGCTTCGGGGGCAGCCTCAAGAACCTGGGGATGGGCTGCACCAACCGGGCGGGCAAGCTTTTCATCCACGCCACCATCGCGCCGAGCGTGTTCACCTCCGCCTGCGTCGGGTGCGGGACCTGCCTGAAATGGTGCGGCTACCAGGCGATCTCGGTGCGGAAGAAAAAAGCCCAGATCGACGCCTCCCGCTGCGTCGGCTGCGCCGAATGCATCCCCGTCTGCCCGCGGGGCGCGGTCGAAATCAACTGGGCCGCCGACTCCCCGGCGGAATCCCAGAAAAGGCTCGCGGAAGTGGCCCGGGGAGCGGCCCTGAACAAAGGGGGCAAGCTTTTCTGCCTGAATTTCCTGATCAACGTTACCCCCAACTGCGACTGCAATCCCTTCAGCGAACCCCCGATCGTTTCCGACCTGGGCGTCCTGGCCTCACCCGATCCGGTCGCGATTGATCAAGCCTCAATCGACCTGGTTAACCGGGCGGAGGCCCTGCCCGGCTCCGGTCTCAAGTCCGGACGCGAGGCCGGGGGGGATAAATTCCGGGGGCTCTATCCCCGGGTTCCCTACGAGCTCCAGCTCGAATGGGCGGAGAAAATCGGTCTCGGCCAGCGGGCCTATCAGTTGATCAAAATCAAGGAAACAACCAATCCTTGATCATTGGTAATGCGGATTTCGGAATTCGGAGTGCGGAATTGTGGAAAATGGTCTTTGGTTTTATCTGGAAATAAAAACCAACCTGACATTTGCCTTAATTCAGCATTCGCCACTCCGCATTCAGCATTTAACTCTGAACCTTGAACCCTCGAACCCTTGAACCCGAAAATCTTTCTGGATCGTGAGGGCAACTGGTTCTCCGACGGGGAGGAAATCACCCATACCCGGACCCGTGAGCTCTTCAGCCGAAGCCTCCGGAAATGCCCGGACGGAAGTTACGAGCTCTCCATTGGGAAGGAAAACTGCCCGGTGGAGATCGAGGACACCCCCTACCAGGTCCGCCAGGTAGATTTCGGCTCCGGCGGGGTTACCGTCACCCTGAATGACGAAACGGAGGAGCCGCTGGCCTTGGATAGTCTTGAGGTCGGGGAAAACGAGGTGCTCTATTGCCGGGTCAAGCAGAAAGCCCATGCGGCCCGCTTCCTCCGCAAGGCTTACTACCAGCTGGCCCAGCAAATTGATTATAATGATAGGTGTGGCTTTCACTTGCGGATCAACGGAAAGGACTTCGCAATTAAGGAAAAGTCCAAAGTTCAAAATTCAAATGCCAAATAAATGTCCAAAATAAAAGCTTAAATGACTAAGCCCAAATGCCAAATAAAGTTCAAAACTAAAAATGTCAGAAAAAAATAATAAATCAGGTTTTATTTTTAATTTTGCTTTTTTTGAGCTTTTGGGGAACTTTGGATTTTGAACTTGGAACTTATTTTGAACTTTGGGCTTTGGCCTTTGACATTTAGCAACCCAGGCTTTTGACATGCGTCATCCTTTATCTGACCTGCAGAACCAGATGGTGGAGGTCCGGTCCCAGAATGACGTGGTCTACCGCGGCATCCTGATCGAGGCTTCCGATTCCGCGGTGATGCTCCGCGCGGAAAACAGCTGGATTGAAATCCCGACCGAGAAGGTAGTCTCGATCAGCAAATACACTCCCAAAACCTTTAAAAACTGACCCCCCTTGAATACTTGACACTTTTTCAGGTGGGTGATTATACTGATTTGATTATGAAGACGTGGATACCTAAGCCTGAAGAGCTGGACAAGAAGTGGTACTTGGTGGACGCCGAGGGAAAAGTCCTGGGGCGTCTGGCCAGTAGGATCGCCGCGATCATCCGGGGGAAGACCAAGCCGACCTACACCCCTCACCTCGACACCGGGGATTTCGTGGTCGTGATCAACGCCGCCAAAATCAAGCTAACCGGGAAAAAGCTTACCGATAAGGTCTACTACCACAACACCCTCTGGCCGGGCGGATTGCGCTCGACCACCCCGGAAAAGATGCTGGCCAAGTTTCCCGAGCGGGTCCTGGAGCTGGCGGTGAAACGGATGCTCCCCCACACGCCCCTCGGCCGCAAGATGTTCTCAAAGGTAAAGATTTACCCGGGCCCGGATCATCCGCACGAGGCCCAGAAACCCGAACCCCTGGAGTTGCATTAAGATGGAAACCCCCGATCGTTTCTACGCCACGGGCAAGCGCAAAACTTCGGTTGCCCGGGTCTCGATGTTCCCCGGCACCGGTGAAATCACAGTCAACAAACGGAAAATCGATGACTATTTCGGGAGAGGCGTTCTCCGGATGGTCATCCGCCAGCCCCTGGAGCTCACTGGAACCCAGGCGAATTTTGACATCCGGGTCAACGTTCACGGGGGTGGTCTTTCCGGACAGGCCGGGGCGATCCGCCACGGCATCTCGCGCGCGCTGCTCACGGTCAAGCCGGAATACCGGGCGACCCTGAAAAAATCCGGTTTCCTGACCCGGGACTCCCGGGTGGTGGAACGGAAAAAGTACGGCAAGCCCAAGGCTCGCAAGAGCTTCCAGTGGACCAAGCGCTAGGCCGGCTTTAAAAAAAATCCCATGGACGTTGCTATTATCGGCGCCGCGGGTTACACCGGGGTTGAGCTCTGTCGCCTTCTGGCTTTCCATCCCCAGGCCAAAATCACCGGACTTTTCGAAGCCCGTTTCCTGGGCAAGCCAGTTTCTGAGCTTTTCCCGCATCTGCGCGGGCAGGTGGATCTCCCGCTCCGGCCCTTTTCCCTGGCGGACGTGATCCGGGAAGCCCAGGTAGTTTTTTGCGGCCTCCCCCACGGAAAATCCCTGGAAGTCGTGCCCCCGCTGATCGAGGCCGGTCTGAAGGTTATTGACCTCTCCGCCGATTTCCGCTTCGCCGACCCGAAAGTCTACGCCACCTGGTATCAGAACCACACCGCCCCCGGGCTCCTGGCCCAGGCGGTTTACGGTCTCCCCGAGATTTTCCGGGAGAAAATCCGTCCGGCCCAGCTGGTAGCCAATCCCGGCTGCTATCCGACTTCCGTCCTCCTCCCCCTGATTCCCCTGGCGCGCCGGGGCCTGATCCAGGCCGATTCCGTCATCGCCAATTCCCTTTCCGGCACCTCGGGGGCGGGCCGCACCCCCAATCCCGAACTGCTTTTCTGCGAGGTGACCGGGGGTCTGAAAGCCTACAGCGTAGGCACCCACCGCCACGCCCCGGAGATCGAGACCTATCTGAGCGTTTTCAGTCCCGCCCCGGTCCGAATCCTCTTTGTTCCCCACCTGATGCCCATTCCCCGGGGCATCCTCTCCACCATTTGTTTCCAGACTACCCGGACGGTCGGCGACCAGGATATTTACCAGTTCCTCCAGGAGGACTACCAGAAGGAACCCTTTGTCCGGGTCCTTCCCCCGGGTCTGCTCCCGAACACCCGGAACGTGGTCGGCTCCAACCTGGTGGAAATCGGCATCAAGCACGACCCCCGGACGGGAAAAACCGTCCTGGTTTCCGCCCTCGACAATCTGATCAAAGGCGCGGCCGGGCAGGCGGTCCAGAACCTGAACCTCCTTTTCGGTATTCCCGAAACCACCGGTCTTCAGTTGCCGGTCGTCTTTCCTTAGAAATAATCATTTTACCGTTAGGCGTAAGCCTGCCCGAGCCGACGGCTCGTGTCGGCCAGGGGAGTTAGGCGTTAGGGGTTTTCCGAGAACCCGGCTTCCGGCCCCGCTTCCAGCCCCGCTTCCAGCCCGTAGGCTTACAGGCCGGAGGGTAGGGCTTACAGGCCGGAGGGTAGGGGCCTACAGCCCGGTCTCCGACCTGTAGGGTCTACGACCCGGAGGGAGGGGGGGTTGGTTCTCGCGTTCAAAGAAATCAGGTCGTAGGTGATGGGTCATGGGTCATAGGTTTAAACCCAAGACCTATTACCTTCCATTCCTGCTTGTCCTGAGCGGAGCCGAAGGGAGCGCAGGCGAAGGGTTTGGTTTTCAGAAGACAGGGGGGTGGGTTCTTCCTTCGACCCCGATGGGGGCTCAGGACGAGAACCCCAGAG
>JAPLJL010000178.1 GCA_026388615.1 Pseudomonadota bacterium
CTCCACCACCCGGCTCAAGCGGTGGATCTCATCAATAAAAAATATATCCCGATCCTGGAGATTGGTGAGGAGGGCGGCCAGATCCCCCGTCCGCTCCATCACCGGGCCCGAGGAGATCTTGATCCCGACCTCAAGCTCCCGGGCCATGATATGGGCCAGGGTGGTTTTTCCCAGACCGGGCGGGCCGTGGAAGAGAACGTGATCGAGGGGTTCGCCCCGGCTTTTGGCGGCCTCGATCCAGACCCTGAGATTGGTCTTCAGCCTTTCCTGCCCAATATAATCATCCAGGGAGGTGGGGCGCAAACCCGGTTCAAAACCGGTATCCTCCTCATTCCGGAGCGGACTGATCTCCGAAATAACCGGCGGGGGCTCTCCCTGGGGATTTTGGTTCCTGCCCGATTTCACTCTTCCTCCCGCTTCAGCGGACTAAGCGTTTCAAGCTTTGCCTGAGGATATCTTCAATCCGGAGCCCGGAAGGCTGGGCCTCCGACACCTCTTTGACCGTCTTCTCCGCCAGGGCCCGGGCGTACCCGAGATTGATCAGGGCCTGGATGGCATCCCGCCGGTTCTCCTGCCCGGCTTCCGGAGCCGCGCCCTCCCGTTCCCCGCTAGGAACCGCCGCCGGAAGTTTATCTTGCAGTTCCAGGATAATCCGTTCTGCGGTCTTTTTCCCGATCCGGGGGATGGACTGAAGCCTCTGACTGTCCCGGGCCTGAACCGCCTGGGCCAGCTCGTCCCAGGGAATCCCGGAAAGAACATTGATCGCCATCCGGGGCCCGATATCGGAAATGTTAATCAAAAGCTCGAAAGTTTTCCGCTCTTCCAGGCTTAAAAATCCGAACAGCTGGATGCTGTCCGGCCGCAACTGCGTATGAATGAAAAGCTCGATCTCCTCCCCCAACCCGGGCAGGCGGCAGTAGGTGCTGAGCGGCACCATCACCCCGTAGCCCACCCCGCCGGCTTCCACCACCACTTCTTCGGTGGCACGGGCCAGGATTTTTCCTTTCAGGCGCGAGATCATCGATTCACCTTCTCAAGTTTATGACTTTGCCAGCAGGTTTTGCAGCTTCCGGGTCTGCAAGTGGCAGAGCGCCACCGCCAGGGCATCCGAGAGATCGTACGGGATTTTTCCTCCCGGGTTTTTCAGGCCCGACGGGGTTTGCCGCCCGGGAACGCCCCCGGAGAAAACGGGAAGCCGCAGGCGCCGGTTGATCATATCCTGGACCTGGTCCTTGGTCGCCTGCCCGTAACCCACCACCGCTTTTTTTACCGCCAGCGGGGGATATTCCACTAACGGGATCTGGGCCTCCGCGAGGGCGAGGTAAATCACCCCCCGCACCTCCCCCAGTCTTTGGGCCGCCTTGATATTCCCGGCCATAAACATGCCTTCGACGGCGGCCACTTCGGGAGAATAATCCGAAAGCACCCGCCGCAATCCCGCGTAAATCGCCTGGACCCGCAGTTCGATCGGATCCCGGGCCCGGCGGGGAGAGATCACCCCCCCATCCACGAAAAGAGGCTCCCCCTGTTCCCGGGATTCCACCAGGCCGTAGCCGGTGGCCTGGGTTCCGGGATCGATCCCGATCACCAGCATCTCAATATCCCCCATGAAAAAGGGGTCGAGAATCCAAGGAGTCAAGAGAGAATATCAAGTTCAAATGCCAAAGCCCAAAGTTCAAATAAAGTTCAAAAAAGAAAAAATATATAAACACGCTCTTACATTTTGAGGTGATTTCTTTAAATTTTGAAGTTGGAATTTTAACATTATTTTGACATTTGGATTTTGAACTTTGAACTTATTATTGAATTCTGGAATCCTTGAACCCATAATCAGCATGCGAGAACCTCGGGAAAATATTTTCAGGAGGGAAGAAAAAGAGAAAAAACGGATTTTCTGTCTACTCACCGGCCGCAAATTTGGCCATCTCCTCCGTCGAGATGTCAAAATTGGAATACACGTTCTGCACGTCCTCGTAATCCTCCAGGGTTTCCATCAGGCGGAGAATCTGGGCAGCTTCCTTGCCCTCCAGTCGGATGGTGGAACTCGGGACCATCGCCATCTGGGCCAAAGTGACCTTGATTTTTTCCCGCTCCAGGATTTCCTTCACCGCCAGGTATTCGCTGACATTGGTGTAGATTTCGTAAAGCTTGTCTTCCGGGACATTACGGACATCCTCGGCATTGGCCGAAAGCGCCAGTTCGATCAAACGGTCTTCCCCCCCGGTCTCTTTCACCGCCTCATGATCCACGGTGAGATAGCCTTTTTTCGCGAAAAGCCAGCCGACGCATCCGGCTTCGCCGAGTGATCCCCCGGCCTTGGTAAAAATATGCCTGATGTCCGAGGCGGACCGCTTGCGGTTATCGGTGAGGACGTCGACCAGCACCGCCGCTCCGCCGGGCCCATACCCCTCAAAGGTCGCCTCTTCATAAGAGACGCCCTCCATTTCCCCGCTTCCCCGCTTGATCGCGTTATCGATGTTCGTCTTGGGCAAATTTTCCGCCCGGGCGGCCACCACCGCGGCCCGCAGGCGGGGATTTCCGTTCGGATCACCTCCCCCGACCTTGGCGGCCACGGTGATTTCCTTGACCAATTTGGAGAAAATCTTTCCCCGCTTGGCATCTGCCGCGCCTTTTTTATGCTTGATCGTGCTCCACTTCGAATGCCCTGACATCCACCACCCTCCCTCCGGGTCGTTGACCCTGCAGGTCAGATACCATTTTTTCAAATATTAACCCGAGTCTCCCGGGTTGTAAAGAAATTTGAAATCCATTATTTTTTATTCCGCTTGTGGTGTCCTACGGCGGTCGTAAAGACATTTTTCTGTTGCCCTTGCATTACCTGGGGTACTTAGTCTAACTTAGAAAAACCTGAAGTCGCAGGGATAGGAATAACAGAGCGATCGAAGGAGGAATACATGAGTCCCACGGTCCCATCAAAAAAAATTGCTGCCATCGTCACCGCGGTCGCCGCTTATCTCCAGGCGGAGGAACAGGCCGGCCGGGCGGAGCTTGCTTCCGAAAGGCCCGGGGCCGCCCCCAGCCTCTGGGGCAGTTCCGGAAGGGCCGAGATAATGCAGATGCGGATGCTGTGGCAGCGGAGAATAGTTTCCAGATAAGGAGGAAAGATGGAAGCAAAAGGAAAAGGAAAAGGTATTAACGACGGTCCGATCGCGGCCAAGGATTTGACCACCGACAAGGTCAAAACCCGGCCGAAGGCTAAGAATCCAGTCAAGGTGACCGACACCACCTTCCGGGACGGGCACCAGTCCTCGATTGCCACCCGGATGAAAACCGAGGATATGCTCTTTATGGCCGAGGAGATGGCCAAGTGCAATTTCTCCTACCTGGAGGTCTGGGGCGGCGCCACTTTTGACGTACCCCACCGCTTCCTGGGCGAGGACCCCTGGGAACGGCCCAAGGTCCTGAAAAAATATTTCCCCCATACCCCTTTTCAGATGCTCCTCCGGGGTCAAAACCTGGTGGCCTACCGCAACCATCACGATGACCTGGTCGACGCTTTCGTGGAGCAGGCGGCCGAGGTCGGGATCGATATCTTCCGGATCTTCGACGCGGTCAATGACGAGCGCAACCACGAGCGCGCGGCCAAGGCGGTCAAGAAGTTCGGCAAGCACTACCAGGGCGCGATCTGCTATTCGCTGACCCAGCCCCGCCTGGGCGGACCGGTCTACAACCTCGAATATTTCGTAAAAAAGGCCATGCTTTTTAAGAATATGGGGGCTGACTCGATCTGCATCAAGGACCAGGCCGGGTTGTTGTCGCCTTACGACGCCTATGACCTGGTCCAGGCCGTAAAACAGGAGACCAAACTTCCCCTGGAGCTCCATACCCATTACACCAGCGGCCAGGCTTCGATGACTTACCTGAAGGCCATTGAGGCGGGCGTGGACACTATCTGCACCGCCCTCTCCCCCTTCGCCCTGCGCTCCTCCCAGCCGGCCATCGAGCCGATCGTGGTGGCCCTCTACGGGACCGACCGCGACACCGGGCTCGATATCGAGCAACTGGTGAAATGCGGAAGCATGCTCGAGCAGATCGCCCCGAAATACCGGGATTTCCTGGATAACAGCTCGATGTCGGTAATCGACGCCGCGGTGCTCGTGCACCAGATCCCCGGCGGGATGACCTCCAACCTGGTCTCCCAGCTCAAACAGGCGGGCGCCCTCGACCGCTATGAAGAGGTGAAGGCCGAGACCGCCCGCACCCGGGCCGAGCTCGGCTACCCGCCTCTGGTCACCCCGACGAGCCAGATCGTGGGGGTCCAGGCCGTTCAGAACGTCCTGGCCGGGCGCTATAAAATGGTTTCCAAGGAAACCAAGGACTACTGCTGGGGGCTCTACGGCCGTTCCCCGGTTCCGATGGACCCGGAAGTGCAGAAGATGGTTTTAAAAGGCTATGAAAAGGGCGAAACGCCCATCACCTGCCGGGCCGCGGACATGCTCAAGCCCGAGCTTGAGAAGGCCAAGGAAGAATCCAAGGCGGTGGCCAAGAACATCCAGGACGTCCTGCTCTTCGCGATGTTCCCCACCACCGGGGCCAGGTACCTGAAATTCAAATACGGGATCGACAAGTCTATCCCGGACGACTGGAAGCCGCCCCGGGCTCCCAAGACCCTGGATGACGTGAAAAAGGAAGACGCCCTGATCGCCAAGGCCAAGGCCGGAAAACTGGTGGAGAAGACCGACAAAAAGGTTCCGGAAAAAGGCCCGGGCCTCCGCACCTTCAATGTCTTCATTGAAAACGAGTACTACCAGGTCGAGGTGGAAGGCACCGGCAGTTCGGCCGGGATCATCCCTCCCCCGCGGCGGGAACCGTGGCGGCGGTGAACTTCGGGCCGGGCTCGACCGTGCCCAAGGACGCCGTCCTCGCGGTCATCGCTCCCTGATCCACGTAACGGAAGTCATTAAACTCTTCGGGGGTGAGAATCGCATGATTCTCACCCCCGATTTTTTCGCAGTTTTCAGAATACTTCTTTGCGAACAAACTTCTGCTGAATTCGCCGAAGAATTTTTCTTTTGCTGCCGCTCTTTTTCTTTTTTGGGGGAAAGGTTTCGCTCCCCTCACAATAGGCGCCGAACCGTTTGCCCGGCAGGCTGACCCGCAGGGTCTAGCCCGTGCCGATAGATACTTGATCGTCGAGTTTATCGGAGCTCGGTTTCCGAAGAGTTCGTGTCGCGCCCCTCTGGGGTTCTCGTCCTGAGCCCCCCATCGGGGTCGAAGGAAGAACCTTCCCCCCCCTCCGGGCTGTAGGCCCCTACGGGCCGGAAGCCGGACCTCGGTAAAACCCAAGAATAAAAAAAACCTACAAACCCATTGATCCAACGAACCCAATGGACTCGTTAGACACAGATAGACTCTCTTCTTTGCCCCTTACGCCTCACGGCTTTTGGCCCTTGGTGATTGACGGCCTTTGCCCGGTTTTCCGATAGCGGAAGTAATCCTCCAAGATCCGGCGATGGTCAAAGGCAATCTCCGTGGGCAGGTTGTCCTCGCGAAAGATGCCGAGGGCCCGGGCGTCATCCCGCGCCCGGGGCTTTCCGGAGGAAACCCGGGCCAGATAGACCGCGGTCACGGTATGGTGGCGGGGATCGCGCCTGGGATCTGAATAAGTATAAAACTGTTCCAGCAAATCTACCCGGAGCGAGGTTTCTTCCCGGGCTTCCCGCCGGGCCGCCGCCTCCAGCAACTCCCCGTAATCCACGAACCCACCGGGCAGGGCGTAGCCGTGGGGAGGATTCTTCCTTTCGATCAGAATAATGCCCGAGGAAACCTCGACAATAATGTCAACGGTCAGAAGCGGATTCCGGTAGCCGTTTTTTCCTTTGGACATTTCCTGCGCCCTGGTTTTTTCGGAATGTTCTTTTATGGTTTAATATTGCTTTATGATTTAATACTTATAAATACAAGGACTTGGGATTCAATCCGGTCCGTAATTTCTGCTTGACCTTGCCCATGAGTAATTATATCCTTTAAAGCTGTAACCTATGATACCCACTCAAGGAGGAGCAATGAAACTTCGTCTGAAAAAGATGGCTTGTGTGCTGCTTCTAATCCTGCCTTTTTCCCTTTTGCTTACCTGCGCCCAACAGACGGACCCGGCCAAGATGAAGATCCAGGAACTCCTAGCCTCGGGGAAAACCTCCCTCGGCAACGCCAATTACGACGAGGCCATCCAGTCCTTCCAACTGATCCTGAATGAATATGACCCGGAGAATCCCGAGGCGACATACGGGGTCGCCATTGCCTCAACGGTGAAACAGCTGGCCGGGATGGGCGATCAGTTTCAATCCATTATCGATATGGTCTTCAAGATGCTCCCGACTCTGACCACTTCCAAAGTGCCCCAGAAACTCACGCCCCAGGCAACCTCCTCCGGGATCAACGCCATTCTGGAAAGCGTGCTGAACGACACCCTCCTGGACCAAATCAATGCCCTCCTCCCCCTGTGGGAAAAACTCAAGCAGCACCCCGAATTCAGCATGACCATAGACAAGATCCCGGCCCAGATCGGGGTCGCGCCCTACCTGGTTTATAAAGTTGACCTCGGAGGGGTGCAAGACATCGGAACGGTCTATTTCATTTCCGGGCTGGCCCAGCTCGCTAAAGCGACGTTTTACCTTTTGTACTCCGTCAACCTCGATCTGACCGCCTCCCTTCCCGGCCTGCTTCAGGAATTTCTTCCCATCCTGCAGGGCACGGAAAGCCTCACGATCGACCGGGATTTTATCCTCGGCATCCTGGCTTACCTGATTGATTCCTCCCCGAACTTTATGACCCTGGAGCCCAACGCCGGCAAGGAACGGCTTTCCGAAGCCGCGGATCTCCTGGCCCGGGCCATCCAGGACCTGCTCAACTGTCTGGACTCCATCAGCGCGGAAAAAAGCGTTCAGTCAAACCATCTGGTCGGCTACAAGTCCGAAGGCAGCAAATCCTACCTGGTTTTCAACCTTAAAGATGAAGACGGCGTCCCCATGAGCATTCCCATCGAATTTTCCTCCCAGATCAAGACCAGTCTCCAGAACCTGATCTCGAGCCTGCAAGCCTCCGGCGGGGTGCGGGCGAGCTGGGCCCAGGATCTGGCCCCCTTCGTGGGTTTAATCGCGCAAGCCGCGATCCAATCCGGGATGCTGGACCCGGTGCTGGCTTTTGCCCTGCCCATGATCCAGCCCTATCTGGGCGCGGACATGGTAGCGATGGTCAACAATATGATGGGAACGGTGAAGGAGCTGGCTAAAAGCGGGGTGATCTCCGGGGCCATCACTACGATCATTCCGGACGCGATCCAGTTTGATTTCGGCAAGTTCACGCATGCTCCCCCCCAGAAGTATCTCCGCCTCATCCTCCCCGCGGTTACCACGGATCAGAACGAAAAAAAGAAGCTCCTGGTCGAGTATGAATGCGCCGACCTGGCCGGCAATTCGTTGTGGTGCCCCTACCCGGATACCATCACCTCCACCGCCCACTTCATCGGGACCGCTTATGAAATCCCCGATGATGGGGTCAAAAATTCCCTTCCCTATTTATCTTCCGTGGATCCTTCCATTGGCGGGTTTATGTTTTTGAACCTGAGTTCTCTGGATCCGAGTTTCCCTAATGAATTCCTTCCGCCTACTTCCTACGAGTTCAATTATTTCCTGGGCAAGGTCGTCGGCGGTCTCCTGGGCGGTCTGGGCGGCCTCACCTCCTCCCCCGGGGAACCGGCGGTGATAACGAGACCTTCGGGCAATTGATCCCGGGCAAGGAGAAAAAGTGAAAGCTTGTTTTAAAAACGCCGGCGGTATTCTCGGAATCACGCTCTCCGTCTATGCCCTGATCTTTTTCCCGTCCTGCGGCGGGGGCGGCACCTCCACTCCCGTTATTTCCGGACCAGGCCCCTGCGATACCGAAATTACGGAAGGGAAAGGTTTTCTAATGCAGGGGGGTTATTTCCAGGCCCAGGATCGTTACCTCCAGTGCCTGGAAAAATATCCCGATAACGTCACCGGTTTTTCCTCCGCCATCCGCGATCAGCAAAAAATGACCGCGGAATACGGTTTTGTCCTTTCCCAGACCCTTTCCACCGTGGTGCAGCTCTCCACCTCAGTCGAAACCCTGATGAACACCGCGGGAGGGCTGCTCGGGAGCGCGGGGATAAGCATCACCCAGACGACCTCCCCGAGCCTCAACGTGATCGTCAACGACCTAATTTACGGGATAATACTGAAACAGGCTGATTACCTCCGGCCTTACCTTGCCGATCTGATCAGTAATTCCCCGGTGGAACCGGTCTTCCAGATTGATGACCCGAATACCGCGGCGGTCGAGTCGATTCCCATTTATCTCGGGAAAAACAACGAAGTCCTCTGGCTCTCCCTGACCGGGAATCTGGACCGGGGGGAAATCGAACTGATCGATTCCTTCCTGGCCGTGACCCAGGGGCTTTCGGAAACCGTGCTCAGCATCAACTTTGAGGTTGACCTCAACGCGGCGATCAACGCGGTGATCCAGTCCGTCGCGGGGATTATTTCCGGCACGCCGATCCCCATCGGCGGCAACCTTTTCCTGGGCTCGCCTTCGGCAACTTCGGGCCTGGAACTCGTTCCCCTGCTCACCTCCATCGCCGCTTTTACCCTGAACAACTCCCCCGCTTTCCTGACCCTTAATTACTCCAGCTCGCTTCCGAAGGGCGGCGGGCCTCCCCTGCTCCTGGACGCCGCCGATAAAATCGGGGCGGGTTGCGACGGGTTCATTGCGGCCTTCGACAAGATCCGGGTCAAAGGCAACGATGACACCAATCCCTTTACCATCGTGACCAACAACGGCAAGGAAAACTTCCGGCTCACCTTCCTGGATCCGACCGGCGTTAAAAAAGTGGTGGATATTCCCACCCGGTCCGAATTTTTTTCCGCCACTCAGAATGTCAAGAACAGCGTGGCCGCCACCGGCACCTCCCCGGGAGCCAACCCGCGGGTTTCCTGGTCAACCGATCTGTCCTGGCTGGTGAGCTACGGAGCCATGTTTCTTCTCCAGACCGGCGGGGTCAGCGCCCTGATGGACATCACGGTGGCGAAGATAAGCCCTTCCCTCTCTTCCACGCTGCAAGGCACCATAAATTCGCTCACCGGCGCCGGGACCAGCGCTTTATCCCCGGATTTGATCCAGGGGGTGATCCTGTCCGTGATTCCGGATGCCATTCAGCTGGATCTGGGTTATTTTTATCACAATCCCAAGGATCGTTTTCTCCGCGATGTTATCCCCTACTGGACCGACTTTAAGAACGGCACGGGAAACGGCTACCTTGTCCTCGAGTATGAATGTCCTATTCCCACCACCTTAAGCGACTCTTACCCGCTGGGAGTAACCGCCTATACCTGTCCGGCAGGAATGATCACCGATGCCGGCCATTTCGCCAACCTGGACGCAAATTACCAGCCGGCCGAAATCGCCAATCTGCCCGGATCAATTCCAGCGGACGAACTCCTGGCCAGCCTCCCCTATCTCGCCTGGCAGGACCCGACTTTAAATCATCTGCTTTTTCTCAATTTGAATAACGTCGGTTGCGCCACTTGCCCCCCGAGTTTCGATCAACCCGGGCTCTGGGAATTCAATTATTTCACCATCAAGCTTATCGGGAGTCTGCTCAGTCTGCTCCAATCCCTGGGGGGTTTGACCTAACCAGCTTATGCTTTCCAATCGGAAACTATTTAGCCCGGTTCTGATCCTGATCCTGCTCGCCTTCTCCGGCGCCCTCTC
>JAPLJL010000060.1 GCA_026388615.1 Pseudomonadota bacterium
GCGGAATCCATGGGACACCGAGAGAGTCCCCGGGGGGTCAGGACCACCTGCGGATCGCGGATTCTGGAAAACTTTGTCCCGCCTTTTGACGCGACCGTGGTAGCTAAGCTCCGGGAGCAGGGCGCGATTTTCCCCGGCAAGCTGAACATGGACGAGTTCGCCATGGGCAGCTCCAACGAGAACTCGGGCTTCGGGCCGACCCGGAATCCCTGGGACCGGGAACGGGTTCCTGGAGGTTCAAGCGGGGGATCGGCGGCGGCGGTGGCGGCGGATGAGTGCGTCGCCGCCCTCGGCACCGACACTGGCGGCTCCATCCGCCAGCCGGCCTCCCTCTGCGGGGTGGTGGGGATAAAGCCGACCTATGGGCGGGTGAGCCGTTACGGGGTGATCGCCTTCGCCAGCTCCCTGGACCAGGTCGGCCCCCTGGCCAAGGACGTCGAGGACGCGGCGATCATGCTTCAGGCGGTGGCGGGGCACGATCCCCGGGATTCGACCTCCATTCCCCAGCCGGTTCCGGATTATCGTCGGGCTTTGCGGGCGGGGGTCAAAGGTCTCCGGATCGGGCTGGCCCGGGAGTATTTTCCCGCGGGGCTGGACCCGGAGGTTAACGGGGCGGTCCAGAATTCAGTCCGGACCCTGGAAAAACTCGGAGCCAGGCCGGTTTCAATCTCACTTCCCCATACCGATTACGCGGTGGCCTGTTATTACATCATCGCCCCGGCCGAAGCGAGCTCGAACCTGGCCCGTTACGACGGGGTGAAATACGGGTTTCGCTCTCCCCAGGGGAAGGACCTCATCGACACTTATTTTCAAACCCGGACCGCGGGATTCGGCCATGAGGTCAAGCGCCGAATCATGATCGGCACCTACACACTTTCATCCGGTTACTACGATGCATATTACCGGAAAGCCCAAGCGGTTAGAACGCTGATCCGGAGGGATTTTGAAAACGCTTTCAAGGAATGCGATTTGATTCTGACCCCGACTTCACCTACCCCGGCTTTCAAGCTGGGGGAGAAGACCACGGACCCGCTGGAGATGTACCTTTCGGATATTTTCACCATCCCGGTGAACCTGGCGGGCCTTCCGGGCCTTTCCCTCCCGGGCGGGGCGAGCCGGAACGGGCTTCCGATCGGGGTGCATCTGATCGGGCCGCCGCTCGGGGAGGAGAAGATTTTCTCGGCGGCGTCTGCCCTGGAGTCGGAAATCAAATGGAAGAGGAAGATACCAAATTTATGAATGCCTAATTTCTAATGACGAATTTCTAATCAAAAAACAAATTGAAAATGTCCAATATCAAATGCAAAAACAAATGTTTGTTCGATTGCTTGTTGAGGTTTAGGAATTAGTCATTGGTATTTTTTAGGCAGTTGTCAATTAGTCATTAGAAATTGGGGTTTGATTAGAAATTAGAAATTTGGCATTAGTCATTCAAACTGTGAGAATTTTATGAGCATCCTAGTCGTGGGTTCAGTGGCGCTTGATACCGTGGAGACCCCCTTCGGGCGGGTGGAGGAAGTCCTGGGCGGGTCGGCGACGTATTTTTCGGTTTCCGCCAGCTATTTCACCGATGTCCGGCTGGTGGCGGTGGTGGGGAATGATTTCTCCGATAAACACATCCAGACCTTGATCAAACGCGGAATCGACCTGCAGGGCCTGGAGAAAAAGCCCGGGTCCACTTTCCGCTGGACGGGAAAATACGGATTCAACCTTTCCGACGCCCAAACCCAGTTTTTGGGCTTGAACGTTTTCGCCGATTTCGATCCCAAGATTCCGGAGTCCTACCGCGAGACCCCATTCCTGTTCCTGGCCAATATCCAGCCGGAGCTTCAATTAAAGGTTTTAAGGCAGGTCCGGAAACCGGATATCGTCGCGGCCGACACGATGAACTGCTGGATCGCGGAGAAGCGGAAGGACCTTCTCGAACTGCTCAAGCGCGTGGATATCCTCACGATCAACGAATCCGAAGCCCGGCAGCTGTCGGAAGAATATAACCTGGTCAAGGCGGCCCGCCTGATCCAGGCAATGGGCCCCAAGATCCTGGTGATTAAGCAGGGTGAATACGGGGTATTGATGTTCGAAGGGGACCAGGTTTTTTCCGCACCCGGTTATCCCCTGGATACGGTTTACGATCCCACCGGGGCAGGGGATACCTTCGCCGGCGGGTTCATGGGTTATCTCGTGAATGCCCGGAACTTCAGCTCCGAGAATCTCCGGAGGGCGATTGTTTTCGGGAGCGTGATGGCTTCCTTCAACGTCGAGGATTTCAGCCTGAACCGCTTGGTCAAGCTTACCTATCCCGAGATCGAGGAACGCTACCGCCAGTTCAAACGTCTCTCCCATTTCGAAGGAATCTAGTGTAGTGTCCCAGAAACGGCTTTACAGTGGTTAAGATCCTCGGTTTTGATTATATAGGGGCGGACTTCCACGGCCGCCCGAATGAGGGAGCCCGCGGAGGGGCTCCCCTACGAAAAAATTATTGTAAGGTTTTTACTGAGACACCACACTAGAATAGTAGGCAGCCTCCGGCCCGTAGGGCCTACGGCCCGGAGGGTAAGCAGTAAGCAGTAAGCAGTAAGCAGAACAAACCTTCCTTATCATTCTGAGCACATTCGCTTTGCTCAGTGTAAACCTCTGGCGAAGAATCTCGCTTTCCCTGGTAGTATTCGTCATTGCGCCTGCCCGAGCCGACGGCTCGTGTCGGCCCGGGAGCCCTGCCTCTGG
>JAPLJL010000162.1 GCA_026388615.1 Pseudomonadota bacterium
TGGCCGAAACTCCGGGCGGCGGCGGCCAGGTCCGGCTGCGGGTAGACAATGAAATCCGCCTTCCGGACATTTTCCGGAAGATTGATCTTCAGGGCGGCGTTGGGGATATGGGGATTGATCTCCATTTCGGAGAAGCTTTCCAGGGTGCTGAGTTTTCCTTCGGTTCCGTAGACCTCGGATCGCAGGGAAAGACCGGCCTCCGGGTTGATCCAGATTTCCTGCTGGGGCCGCCCGGAAAAACGGGGATGGAGCTGGACCCGGATCACTTTGTGCCGGCCCACCTGGCTTTCCCCGATGGTTTCAATTGTGTAGTTTTGCTTGGCGAGATCAATGTTTTTGCGGAGGGGATCAAAATCCTGCGGTTCCCCCTGGACGATTTCCCGGATCAGCACGCCCTGTTTGATGAAATAATGGAGTTTTTCCGGACCGGAGGTAATCAGAATTTCCTCCTGATCCCCCTGGGGAGTAACCTTTTCCAGCCTTTCCTGCCGGGAGCCCAGATGGGTGATTCTCCAATAGGTCACCTGCGGATAGGAATGGCTGAAATCCACGGTGATCTTCTTGCCCTGGAAGCTGGGATGTTTCTCGGTGTCTTCGGTTTTCTTCAAGAGGTCCAGCGAGGTTCCTTCTTCGGCCCGGGCCACCCCGGAAAAACCCAGGGCCGCGGGGAAGGGGCCGGATAACATCCCGAAAATAAGAAGCCCAAACCCGATGCAGAAATGAATCGGGCGGGTCCGGCGCGGATTTGAGCTGTTTGTCATTTGTCTCACTTGCCTTTTAATTAATGTTACTATTCAGCCACTAAGGCACCAAGACACTAAGAGTTAAAAATTATTCTTCTCTTTCAGGTAAGGGGGTAAAAGCCATATCTATCCTTTGTGCCTTGGTGTCTTTGTGGCTACCTGAACAGTTACTAATTAATCCCCTTCGACAAAAGTGAAGTCGGCAGTCTGGACGGGAAGGATAGCGTTCATCTGGATCTGATTGCTGTGCTGGTAAAGATACAGCTCGGGGGAATTGGCCAGTTCGGTTTCCGTAAAGCGGGTCTCCTGGCTGCGGGCCAGATTCAGGTTTCCGGAAGAGGTTTTCCACCAGAGGAACGAGCCGAAAGACACCACGATCATCAAGCCGGCCGCGGCCAGGGCTATATAGGCCGGGCGGAAATAAAAACGGCGCGGGCGGAAAAAATCCAGAACCCGGCCGGATCGGAAAGCGGGAAGCTTTTCTCCCTGGATTTTTTTCATTACGGATTCGGCGAATCCGGGCAGGCTGATCTTAAACTCGTCCCGGGCCAGCGTGAGCCGGTCCCGTAATTCCTCGATCGCTTTCAACTCCTGCCGGCAGCGGGGGCAATTGGACAGATGATCGGCCACCCGGCAGGCCTCCGCGCCGGTAAGTTCCCCGTCGGAATAAGCGCCGATCAATTCTTCGAACTGCTGACATTCGGACATACGGCTTCTCCTTATTTAAAGAATCGGTTTCAACTTGTCCTGCAATTCCTTCCGGGCCCGATGGATCCGGGAGCGAACCGTTCCCACCGGGCATTCCATCACTTCGGCGATCTCCTCGTAGGAAAGCCCTTCCACCTCCCGGAGCATGATGGAAACCCGCAGGTCTTCCGCCAGGGAGTTAATCGCCTGCCGGATGGAGCCCGCCTGCTCATTCCGGATGGCCTCATGCTCGGGGTTGGAAACCCAGGCCCCAGCCTCGGAAAATTGGGCGGATGTTCCCGCGTAGGAATCCAGGTCCTCGCTGCCGGCCAGGGGATTTCTGGGCCGACTGGAAACGTGGTTAAGAGAGGTGTTGATGGCGATCCGGACCAGCCAGGTGTAGAAACTGGCTTTGAAATCAAATTTATCCAGACCGCGAAAAGCCTTTAAAAATGATTCCTGCGCCAGGTCCGCCACGATCGATTCCTCTCGGGTTACCCGGTAAATGATATTGAATATCCGTTTTTGATAGCGCAAAACCAGGATTTCAAAGGAATCTTTCTCCCCTTCCAGGATTTTGCGAATCAGCAACTCATCGGCTTCGTTTTTCACTATCCTAGTTGTAGTTATAGACAGTTACGCGCGCAGGAAGTTCCCGATCGAAAAATTCAGGTGATGGGTCTTGGGTCATGGGTGATGGGCCAGATGTTTTTGAGAATTAATATCGTTTCGCCTCCTGGCGGTTCCCGGGGAACCGGGCCCGCTGGGCCCGAGCCCTTAATTCCGAGATGACCGGGCCGTAATCGGCCTGGGACATGATCCCGCTGCCCGAGACAATGACATCCGCCCCGGCCTGGCCCAGGAGCTGGACGTTGTCCAGCTTAATTCCGCCGTCCACCTCCAGTTCCGGGCGGGCGGGAGACCGATCAATCATCTCCCGGATTTTCTTCACCTTTTCCAGGGTAAAGGGGAGGAAGCTCTGCCCCCCGAACCCGGGGTTTACGGTCATGACCAGAACCAGGTCCACCTCACCCAACAGTTCTCCGACCATGGGAACAGGGGTTCCCGGGTTCAGGGCGAGCCCGGCCTTCTGGCCGGACTGGCGGATCGCGCTCAGGGCGCGGTGGAGATTAGGGGTGGATTCGGCGTGGATGGTGACGAGGTCGGCCCCCGCCTGGATGAATCCGGAGATCAGGTTTTCGGGGCGGGTGATCATCAGGTGCACATCCAGGGGCAGGGTGGTGATTTTCCGGACCGCTTCCACGATCGGGATTCCGATGCTGATATTGGGGACGAAAACACCGTCCATCACATCGATGTGGATGTAATCGGCTCCCCCGGCTTCCAGGCGCGCGACCTGGTCCCGGAGCATGCCGAAATCCGCCGAAAGGATGGAGGGAGCAATTTTAATTTTGGTCATGGTTCTCCTAACCTTTCTCCCGGTTTCAGGGAATGACCCCGGAGAAAATCCTGAATCTCCACCGGTTTTCCGCCCTCCAGCTGGACCCGGACCAGGTCCAGAAAACCTTCGCCGCAAGCCACCCGTACGCTCTTTCCCTCCGAGTGGGATTCCACCAGCAGTCCGGGAGCGGGGTTCCGGGGGCCGGGAACCACCCGGGCTGCCAGGATTTTCAGGCGTTTTTCCCGATAAAAAACATGGGCGCCGGGGGAGGGGCTCAGAGCCCGGATCCAATTGCTTACCTTTCCGGCGGGGAGGGACCAGTCGAGCTTTTCATTTTCCCGGGAAAACATCGGGGCCTCGGTGGCGGGACCTTCCTGGGCCGGAAAAACCGTTTTTCCGGAAGCGAAGAGCCGGAGGGCGTCGACCAGGAGCCCGGCCCCGGTTTCCGCCAGCCGGGCGCTGAGAGAACCGAAATCGTCATCGGGCCGGATCTCCAGGGCCTGCTGCAGGATGATTCGGCCGGTATCGATGCCCTCGGCCAGCTCGAAAATGGTGACCCCGGTGCGGGTTTCCCCCTGCAGCAGGGCCCAGCGGATCGGGTTGGCTCCCCGGTAAAGGGGGAGGAGCGAGGGGTGAACCCCCAGGCAGCCCCGCCGGGGCAGGTGGAGGAGGGTTCCGGGAAGGATCCCCCCGTAGGCGGCGACCACGACAAAATCGGGGTTGAGCTTTTCCATCTCGGCCATGAGCTCCGGGTTTTTGACGGAAGCCGGTTCGAGATACAGGAGCCCCCGGGAAACCGCCGCGGCTTTCACCGGGGTGGAGCGGAGCTTCCTCCCCCGGCCCGCCGGGCGATCCGGCCGGGTCACCACGGCTTCCACCTGGCAGCCGCTTTCCACCAGCCGCTCGAGCGAGGGCACGGAAAAATCCTGGCTGCCCATGAAAATAATTCGAAAGTCCATGATAATAAAAAGTTAAATCCCAATGACCAAATTCCAATTACCAAACAATTACCAAATCTCAATAACCAAACCAATGGGGACTGATAAAAAGAAATTGTATTTGAAAAATTTATATTTTGGTAATTTATCCTTTTTGGGAAATTAGAGTTTGGAAATTGGAAATTGCTTCTGCTAAAGGTTCTCGACCTTTTACAGCTCGGACCGGGCCTGGGCGTAGTTCGGGCGCTTTTCCAGAGCCTTGCGGAGATATTCCCGGGCCAGGGTATATTCCTCCCGGGATTTGTAGAGCTGGCCGAGGTAAAAGTAATTCCGGGCTTCCTCCGGCTTCAGGCTGATAGCCTTTTTAAACATGCGTTCCGCCTCGGTAATGTTGGGGGGCTTCCCGTCGATCTCCATGGCCTGGAGCAGACCCAGCCCGGTGTAGTAATCAGAAACGGAAGGATCGATGGAGGCGGCGAGATCGAAGGCTTTGAGCGCCCCGCGCAGGTCGCCCTCCTGGTAAAGGATCATCCCGCGCTCGTATTGACGCCGGGCCTCGGACGGGTCCAGGCTGTCGTCGGAGAAGAGGTTCTGGATCCGCTCCTTCTCCAGGGAGTGGTTGTATTCCTCGCGGGTGCGCTCGTTGGTCAGGGTGGTATAGGCGACCGTGATCCGGTTGAAGATCTCAAAGGCCTGCTCGGCCAGGTCCTGCAACTCCGGGTTCCGGAACTGGTCGGGGTGAAATTTTTTGGAAAGGTCGCTGTAACTCTGGACGATCTCGTTTTTTTCGGCCTTCCGGGTCAGGCCCAGGATTTCATAGTAATTCGCGGAGTCCAGACGCTTGGACATGCTGACGACTTCCTCCCGGAAGCTGGTCTGGTTGACGTCTCCGGCGAGAAGCTCATCCAATTCCGAGCCCGGGGTTTCTTCCTCCGGAGGCGGGGCCGGGCTTTCCGCGGCGGGCAATTCCGAAGGGAGGTGGTCGAGGGCGCTGCCTAGGATTTTCAGGGCCACCAGGGCCCGCAGGACCTCCTCCGGGGAAGCCGGGGTGGCCTGGAGCAAATCGGCGATGGTTTTCTCCCCGTTGAGCTGGGTGATGATCTCCACGAAAATCGGGATCTGGTTCAGCTCGGAATACAGGTAATTGGGATCGGAATTGGAGTAGAGGATCTGATCCAGGTTGCCGAGAAAACGGTCGACCTGGGTCATCGAGAAATTTTCCCGGACCCCCTTGCAAATCAGGAAGATGGGGTTCAGGTTGAGAGCGACAATTTCCTCCGTCGAGACCGGCCCGGCCTGGAACTCGAAAGTTCCTTCCTCCCAGGCGAAGAGACTCAGGATGATGGCCTCCACCTGGAGGAAGACCGTCTGCACCAGCTCTTCCGGCGAGATTATCCCCAGCTCCACCAGGACCGTGCCAAAGCGTTTCCCGGTGGTTTTGGTGGTATCGATGGCCCGGACCAGGTTTTCCCGGCTGACCTTGCCCTGGCTGTAAAGGATGGATCCCATGCGATCCTCGCGCTGATTGGAAGTGGCGAAAATCGGGGATCCATAGGCGAAGTAAACCTGCTTCTCCGCTTCGCCCTGACGGACGGTGAGGACCCCGTCGGTATGTTCCTGGTACAGGTCGCGGAGAATTTCCGCAATCGTGGTTTCGTCCAGCCGGTCCGATTTCATCAGGATTTTTCCCGCTGCATTTTCTTGAGTTTCCGCAGGTAAAGACTTTTTCTCAGCCGGCCCGCCTGATCGACCAGAAGTTTTCCCTCAAAATGGTCCAGTTCATGCTGGATCACCACCGCCAGGAGATTCCGCCCGGCGATTTCAATCTCCCGTCCTTCCGGATTGCGCGCCCGGACCCATACTTCCTCGCTTCTTTTCATCTCGGAGCGGAACCCGGGGATGCTCAGGCACCCCTCGTCCCAGAAAATTTCTCCTTCCCGGCGCGTAATGACCGGATTGATCAGAACCAGGGGATCCTTCCCGAGTTCGGGCGTATTCAGGTCTATGACCGCGATCCGGACGGAAATCCCAACCTGGGGAGCGGCCAGTCCCACCCCCCGGGCCTGGTAAAGCGTTTCCAGCATCTGATCGCAGAGCTTACGCTCCGCCGGCCCGATCCGGTCCACCAGGGCCGCCGGACGATAAAGCACGGGATCAGGGTAAGTTAGTATACGCATATCCAACCTTAAATCAAAAGTATAAACTCTTCATTCGTAAGTAGGCAATAAAAATCCTTCTCCGGCCGGGGTCGAGGCAGCGATGGGCCCGAAGCTCCGACGATATGTTATCCCGGAGAAACACAACCGAATGTTTAATATATCAAAGCCAGGGACGCCAAGGCCATAGCCAAAGTTCTTCAGATTGTTTTACCCGGGAAAAAAGGCGATTCCCTAGGGTTTTGGCCTCAGTTTAATTTTTGGGGTCAGGAAGTGGGAAAATGTTTTATTAAAGTGGCAGAAACGATTTTTTCAGGAGTAATTTTTGCTCCCGAAGCAGAAGCTGGAAAAGGCCCGGCCGGGACAGAATATAACCGCCCGAGTAGGCCAGGGCCCGGGCGACTTTCAGCATTTCCCGCAGGGCGTTCTCCTCTCCCGCGGCCCGGGCGAACTCCCGGCTGTGTTCGACGGTTTCCGGGGAAGCGATGGCAAAGGTGGGGTGCAGGCAGGGAAGCGCCTGGCTTACGTTCCCGATATCGGATGAGCCCAGGGCCTGGGTTTCCGCAGGGGTGAATTTCAGCCCGGTTATAATCCCGGATTTTTCGAAGATTTCACCCAGGTTGGGATGGGAAAGGAAAGGGGCGTAGACGAATCCCTGCTGCAGGATCCGGCCCCGGGCTCCGGTGGAGATTTCCGCCGCGCGGACGCACCTTCCGAAATCCTTCCGCACCGCTTCCAGGAGGCGCAGGTTCCGGGCGCGCAGGAAAAAAGCCCCGCGGGTCCGGTCGGGGATAATATTGGGGGCCCGGCCTCCTTCGCGGATGATCCCGTCGACCCGGGATCCGAACGGCAGTTTGGCCCGCAGGGGCCCGAGGGCGTTAAAGACCTGGATCAGGGCATCCAGGGCGTTGACACCTTTTTCCGGTGCTGCCGCGGCGTGGGAGGATCTGCCCAGGAAGGTGATATCCAGGCTGACCAGGGCCAGGGAACGCGAATGCACCCGGGTTTGATTGGAGGGATGGGCCAGGAAAACCGCCCCGACCCCGGCAAAAGCCCGGGCGGCCAGGAGGGGAATTTTGCCTCCCAGGGTTTCCTCCGCCGGGGTTCCCAGGACCACGATGTTCGCCTTTTCCGGGGGGAGGGCCGCGGCCAGGGCCAGGGCCGCGCCCACGCTCGCCCCCGCGATCAGGTTATGCCCGCAGGCGTGTCCCAGGCCGGGGAGGGCGTCATACTCGGCCAGAAAAGCGACGGCCGGTTTTTTCCCCCGGCCGTATTCGGCGCGAAAGGCGGTTTTCAAACCGCCGATCCCGGGGTGAACCCGGAAACCGGCCGCGGCGAGGATCTGCCCGATCCGTTCCGCGGATTTGAATTCCTGGAGGGAAATCTCGGGATTCCGGTGGAGAAAGACGGCGAGTTCCCGGGCTTCCCGGGCCGCGGGGGGAAAGGCGGAGTCAATTCTGGCTTTAAGTCCGGAAGGCAGGCTCTGAGATTGCATTTCTAGTGATCCTCCATTTTATCAATAACGATTTACCCCTTCGACTACGCTCAGGTCCTGCAGAGCAGGCAATTACCAAACAATGAAAGTCGGATCTATCGGTTGCGGTTGCGCTGCTCGTTTCGGTTGGGTCGTACGGTTACGGTTAAAAGACCGGTGAACGCAGCCGATTGACGAAACCAGCGGCGCAACCTAAGAGCGTATACCGAGTTATTTGTTTTTATCGCATATGCTATATTTTAGCGGGTTCAGTTTTTTTAAAAAGGAGGCAGGCAGAGATGGAAAACCAGGACCTTTTTAAAAGCTTGGGCGGAAAATTGTCTTTCTATTCACTGGACGAGAAGGCG
>JAPLJL010000027.1 GCA_026388615.1 Pseudomonadota bacterium
CAGCTACGGTTCTCTCCTGCCGGCCCGGCTCGCGGGGAGCGATGGAATTGTTATTGATTTTAAAAAGCAGAATAAGATAGAAAGGATCGACCGCCGAAACCTGGTTGTGCATTTCCAGCGGGGGGCGACTTTCGAGCAGATCAACCAGGAACTCAAGCCCCACGGGATACGAATCATGACCCCGGTGGCGGCCCGTTCGGAATTCGCGGCGGAATGTCTGATCAACCGCAATGTGTCGAAGGCGATTGCGAAATTTTCCGAGATGGCGGTCAGCAACCTGAAAGTGGTGATGGCCGACGGCCGGATCCACAAGAGCGGGTCACACTCGATTTCCGAGGACGGGGTGGATTTTCGGGAAGACGCCGGCCCCAGTCTTTCCAAATGGTATTACGGTTCCGAGGACACCCTCGGGATAGTTACCCGGGCTACGGTTTACTGTTTCCCTTGCATGGAAAAGCGCCTCGTCCGGGTTTTCAGCTTCGACCGCTACGAGGATCTGATCAAGGCGATGCACGAGGTGCCGCGCCTGGAGGTTGGACAGGAATATCTCGGCATGAACGCCCGTTTCGCCAAGGAGATTCTGAAAAAAGACAAAGCCGGTTTTCCGAAATTCCTGCTGGTGGTCGGGATCGAGGCCTTCGCGGAACTGGCGGACAATGAAAACGAGTGGGTGGAGAAGGAAGTCAAGAAACGGGGCGGGAAGGAAGCCCGGGAATGGGAAAAGGATTTTCTCGACATCATCGATACCGCCTGGAAATCCGCTTCCCCGAACCATCTGGCCTATTTCTCAGCTTATCGGAACAACCTGAAACTCCGGGGATTGGTGCATAAGAGCCTGCAGGAAGCCAGCTTCCCCGAGTCGGAAGTGGGGGAATGCCTGGTCTCCGTCTGCCGGGGCCGGAACTGCTATTCGATGTTCGATCTTTTCCCGGCGGGAGGGAAAGCGGACGCCGAGAAGCTGGCGCTCCAGATTTTCAAGAATAAGGCCGGGGCTTTCTTCGATCTGCCCCAGGGCAACCTGGCCTGGGAGGTTTACAAGTCCATCCCCGGCTACCGGCGCCATCTCCGCCGGATTAAAGATCTTATGGATCCCGAGGGGATTCTGAATCCCCAGGTGGATTATCTCTACGACCCGAAGAAGATGGAGAAATCCCAGTTCGATATCCCGCCCCTTACCGAAGAAACCCTGAAAGAAGCGGTGGCCGCGTTGAAAAAGGCTATCGGGGATGAATGGGTCAGCGACCGCCCGGCAGATCTTTCCTGCTACGCCCGCGATTTCACCGTTGTCACGGGCCAGCGCCCGAACATTGTGGCTCTGCCCCTTAATACCAAGGATGTTCAGGCGATCATGGAGGTAGCCTACGATTACGGCCTGCCGGTGGTGCCGCTTTCCACCGGCTTCAACCACGGGGGACTGACTCTACCCCGGCACGGGGGGATTCTGGTGGACCTCCGCCGGATGACCCGGCTGATCGAGATCGATCCCGATTCCATGACTGCGGTGATCGAGCCGAATGTCCGGATGCGGGCGCTCTGGATGGAATGCCACAAGCTGGAGGAGGAGTACAACGTGCTCAAGCCGATCCTGCCGATGACGTTCGCGAGCATCTCCCTCCTGGCCAACTATGTTTCCCGGGGCGGAGCGGGCTCGGCCGCCAAGTACGGACCCAACGCCGAGCTGATCGTGGACATGAAATTCGTCCTCCCGAACGGCGAGATCCTGGAGATCGGGCCGAACTCGGTCCCGGGGGCGGATGGGATCGCCTATCAGTTCGGCCCCGGCCCGGAGATCGCCGGGATGTTCCTGAACGCCGACGGGGCTTTCGGGATCTGCACGGAGATGCGGATCAAGCTTTTCCCCGAGTTAAAAGGCGAGCGGATCCTGGGCGGGGCTTCCTTCGTGGATGATTACACCGACTGCCAGAATTCCTGCAACGCGATGTATGATGTCTGTCAGGACAACTTAGCCGAGTACACGTACAAGTTCCACCCCGGGATTCTGGCCGCGGGCACGGCCAGCCTGGTCGGCGCCGAGGCCCTCAACTTGGTGGAGATGGTCCCCAAGCATTTATTCCTCGCGCTTTTCTCGGGACTGGATGAAAAACAAGTCGAAATCAGATCGAAAAGGTTCGAGCAGATCGCGGAGAAATACGGGATGACCGTAATCGACCCGGCGACGCTCGGGATGCCGGACCTCGCCCACAACGACCAGATGAAACGGAGCCTCGGTACCCGGGGCAACAAGCTCACCGCCTACCGGGGGTCCTTCCAGTGGCTGGCCTGCTACCTCAAGGTCGAAAAGGTCCCGGAAATCGACCAGCAGTGGAAGCAGCTGATCGCCAAGTACTGGAAGCCGGCCGATCCCAAGTTCAGCCTCGAGATGTCCATGTCCGCGTGCGGCATCCAGGGGCCGATGCCCTTCGCCCGCGGCGGTGCCTGCGAGTTCGACTGGTGGTGGGATCATGGGAACCCGGACTCGATCAAGCGGGCCGCCAAGATCGTGCGCAAGGCGGGCGAACTCCAGCTCGACCACGGCGGGCTTTTCATCCGGAACTTGCATGACCTGGGGGAGATGCAGTTTGCCCGCTGGGGGGTTTACACCGAGATTTATAAGAGGTTCCGGAAGGTCATGGACCCGGCCGACCTGATGCACCCGGGGGTGATCGATCTCAAGACGGAATTCGCGGGGAAGAAAACCGAATAGGATATAATTAAGGTCATAAAGGGAGGAGAAAATCATGGCATATAATGCGAAGATCGCGCGGAATATCAAGCCTCTTTTCGAGTATCGCAACGAGGCCTGGAAATGCATCCGGTGCGGGATGTGCCGGATGACCCATCCCGATTTTTTACAGAGCCATAAATATTCCGATTGCTGTCCCCGGAATATCAAGCATGTGTTCGAATCTTACGCCGGGACGGGGACCCAGGAGATTGTCCGGGCCCTGACCTGCGACCCGCCCGAGCTCGAGATCGACGATTACCTGAAGAAGATTATTTTTACCTGCACGATCTGCGGGAACTGCCAGGAAATCTGCAACGCGGTCAAGGACCTGGAGCCGGCCAACGCGATGATGGCCCTCCGGAACTACGTGGTGAAGAAGGAAGGGCCCATGCCGGCCCACCAGACCCTGATCCAGTCCATCCTGAACTATGACAATCCCTGGCTTTCCCCCCGGGCGGCCCGGGCCCGCTGGGCCAAGCGCCTGCGGGACGTGAACATCAAGGAGGCCGGGAAGGACAAGGTTAAAGTCCTGTTTTACGTAGGCTGCAATGAGTCCTACGTGTCGGACCTTATCCCCGTGGCCGAGACCGCGGCGCGGGTTTTAAGCTTGGCGGGAGTGGATTTCGGGATCCTGGGGGCGAAGGAGAGGTGCTGCGGCTCCACGGCCCTTCGGACCGGGGCCGTTGACATGTTTGAGAAATACCGCCAGGAAAACATCGAGATGCTGAACGGCCTGGGGATCCAGACCATGGTCACGGCCTGTTCGGGCTGCCATTCCACCTTCGCCCATAATTACGCCGGGGACCTGAAGTTCGAAATCCTCCACGTGGTCGAGTTCCTCGACCGCCTGATCGAGGAAGGCGATATTAATTTCGAAAAGGAACTTCCGATCGTGGCCACCTACCACGATCCCTGCCATATCGGGAGGTACAGCCAGATCTTCGATCCGCCGCGGCGGGTGCTCCAGTCCATTCCCGGGGTTAAATTCAAGGAGATGGAGCGGATCCGGCAGTATTCCTTATGCTGCGGCTGCGGCGGGGGCGTGAAGACCGCTTACCCGGATTTAGCGCTGGAGACGGCTAACCTGAGACTGGACGAGGCCCGCGACGTGACCAAGGCCGACACCATCGTTTCCTGCTGCCCGTTCTGCGAGAACAACCTGGGCGACGCGGCCAAGTCCCGCGAGGATCACAAGTTCCGGGTGGTGGACATCATGCAGCTGGTGGCCGAGTCGATGGGGTTTGAAAAGGGGAAAGATTAGAAAGAAAGTTCAAAGCTCCAGGTTCAAAGTTCAAAGTTAAACGCCAGAACCCGGAACTTAAAAAATGATTTTCGTAGGGGAGGCCTTCACGGCCTCCCTTTTTTGTGGTGCGCCCGGCAGGGCGCACTCACTTGGAGGTGGGAGTCCTCTACCCAACCTGATGGTGGTGAAGGGTTAGTGAAGGGTTAGCGAAGCGCAAGGGCGTCGCCGTGAGGCGGGGTCGGAAGGAAGCGTGGAGCAAAGCCGCGAGCCGACGAACAGAAACCGGATAGGAGGCGTGAGCGCTGGACGAGCGGGCAAATGACCGTGAAGTCCATATGCGTAATCGAAAGCCCGGCGTCAACCGAACGACTGATGGAGGAAGGG
>JAPLJL010000153.1 GCA_026388615.1 Pseudomonadota bacterium
TCCCTTTTCTTCACCGGAGACCGGGATCGGCTGGCGCCTTTATCATCGGTAAAGCCCGGTTTTGACCTTATCCCGGTTAAGGATAAAATGCTGAGCCATCTGGACCGGAAGAAGACGGGGGTTCACTGGGGGCATCTCGATCTCACCATGGGAAGTAATGCTCCCAAGTGGGTTTGGAAGAAATCGGGTGACTGGCTGCTGGAAAGAGCGAGCAAATAAAAGGCAGTTTCGGGTTTATGGTTTCGGATTTCGGGTTGGCGGCCGCAGGCTTGAGCCTTCGAGTAGTGGTCCCGCCTTGGCGGGACATCCGAAGCCGACCAAGGTCGGCCACTACAACTAAAGGACGATAGAGGAAAATTTATGGTAGACGCAGGCTTTCTTTCGACAGAGCTTAGGGCAAGTAGCCTACGAAACGGGCTCTTGAGGGATTATTTCGGGTGATAGATAACCAGGAATAAAAGCTATAGAAGGAGGAGAAAAATGAAAAAATCCATCGCTGTTGTCTTGTTGGCTATGGCCGGGTTGTTATTCCTCTCCGGACCCGCCACGGCGGAAAACCAGCCGGGGTTGAACGAGTTGAAGCAGAAAGCCGATGCCCTCTGGGCCGAGCGGGGCGACCTGAACAAGGCCCTGGAAGCTATTAACGCGTACAAGGAGGTGCTCAAGCAGAAGCCCGATGATGTCGGGGCCGCGGTCCGGATCGCCAACGGTTACTGGTGGATCGGGAAGAATTCCACCGAGAATAGAGACAGGATGACCTTTCATGATAAAGGGGTGGAAGCGGCCAAACAGGCCATCCAGATAAGTGATAAAGAAGCGGGGGCCCATTACTGGCTGGCGGTGAACTGGGCCGAGTACGGAAAAGCCAAGGGAATCCTCAAAAGCCTTTTCCTGATCAAGCCCATCCAGCAGGAACTTAACAAGGTGAAGGTCCTGGATGAGAAATATCTCAACGGAGGGTTTTACCGGGTTAACGGCAAGGTTTATTGCGAAGTTCCGGGACTGCTCGGCGGGGACAGGAAAAAGTGCTATGAGTATTATAAAAAATCCATCGAAATCGCCCCGCAACACCTGGTCAATCATCTGTTCCTGGCCGAGGCTTACTTCGAGGATAAAGATAAAGAAAAAGCCAGGGAAGAAATCAATTTCATTCTAAATGCCCCGCTGGAGCCGGATTTCATGCCGGACGACAGACTATATAAACGGCAGGCCGAGGATCTTTTAAAGAAAATCAACAAGAAATAAGGTCAAAGTTCAAAGTTCAAAGCTCAAAGTTCAAAGTTCAAAGCTCAAAGTTCAAAGTTAAAGTTCAAAAAACCAAAGAATAAAGAAATTGTCGACGCAGGCTTTCCTTCGAAAGAACTCAGGACAAGCAGCCTGCGAAAATGGCTCGACTTAAAGGTTGCGGCTACCCATTTCGCTAATGAGATAGTTTTAAAAAGCTTTTTCTGTCATTCTGAGCCCCTTCAGTAGCGGGGCGAAGAATCTCGCTTTCGTCGGAGATATCCGAC
>JAPLJL010000197.1 GCA_026388615.1 Pseudomonadota bacterium
AAGGTTATCATTCCGAAAAGAGCGGGTCCTGACCTTGCGCCTCGACGAACCGACAGTGGAGGGGCTGAAGGCCGTGGCGGATAAGAAGGGCCTGGGTATTTCCACCCTCGTCAGAATGTGGGTGAGGGAGAGGCTTGCCGACAATCCCTCAACCTGATGATCGGATGCCCTTAATCGTTATTCGGGAAATAATATGACCATCCGAGCCCGGGATAAACAGGTTTTTCTGATCGTGAGGAAATTAATTCACGACTGGGACCCGTATCGTCTCCTGGAAATCGGCGCACCCGAAGATGAATGGGATCGGGAGATCCTCGGGATCGCCGGATGCGTTAACCGGATCGGCAACCCGGCTGGCGCGGCAAAGGTCATCTCCGAGATCTTCACTGAAGCATTTCAACCTGAGGGATTCGGACAGGCAGACTGTGCGGAGATCGGCACGAAGTTGTTCACTGCCCTGAATGACGCAGGGTTGATCCAGACCGCAAAACCCTGAACGCTTAACCTTGCTTGCCTGAGGGCGGTCAAAAGGGTTAGACATTCGCCATTAGAAATTAGTCATTTTCCTAATCTGCTGATCAGATGATCAATTCTGTCTTCCCACTTCTTCTCCAATTTCCTCAATCTTTCATGTTCTTTCTTATCGGTGTCGGCCTGCCCGCATTGCCCGAGCGCTCGGCCAGGGAGACGGGCGAAGCCGGCCAGGGTGTGGGTGTCGGTGTCATTCGTCTTCCCTATGCCCTTTGCGCTCTGCTCTATGCGATTGTTGAGGGTCCGACCCCTTCTGGGGGTTACCTGTCCATGTCTTTACCGAAATAATTCTCCAGGAATTCTCCCGGCGTGAATATAGGTAATTGCACATTTTCGGTTACATTCCGGCTCTGGAAATGTTTCAGATCCCAGGTAACCAGGCAATCAGCCCTGGATTTAATCGCGGCGGCGAGGATCGGGGCGTCGTCGGCGTTTATCCACCCTTCAATTGAGCCGACTTCGGCCCGGGTGGGGTCGTCCACCAATACTGGATCTAGGTTCCGGAGAAATTTGTGGAATTCGGCGATCAGGGTTGGAAATTTGGAGCTGAAAACCCGGTCGGCCTCGGTCAAAACCTGCTCGGAAAGATAGACCTGGATGACACCGGCCTCGCCTAGGCGCAGGACCTCATGGGCAGCCCCCCTTCCCGAGACCATTCCGGCGATAATCACACTCGTGTCCAAGAAAACCCGGAGGACCGGGGGGAGGGCCGGGGCTTCCGCGAAGGGAGGGGAAAAGTCAGACATTCTTTTCCTGGCGGTAGCGGGCCCGTTCCTTCCGGAGGTCGGAAAGCAGGTTCTCCAGGGTCAGCCCCTCTTTCTTCATCTCCTTTTCCACCTGGCGCGCCAGGGTGTCGCCCAGGAGCTTCTTGGGCGTTAGGACCAGAGACTTGCCCACCCGAAACACCTCGAGATCCTGCTCGCTATCGAGCCGAAGCTCGCGCCGCAGGCGGGCCGGGATGGTGACCTGGCCCCGGCCCCAGATTCTAGCTTGGGTCATGGGTTGACTCCTTTTTCTGATATTCAGACAAATGTCTGAAATGCTGAATAATGTCTGAAATCAATAATATATCCGGGGAGAGTGGGAGTCAAGGGGACTTTCTTACGGGCCGGAGGCTGCGGTCGATTGCTCGTCCAAAGTAATCGTTCCATTTATCAATTCTGTCATTCCATTTCTTCTTCACACCTTCATCAACCTTGAGCCGTTCGCCTATATCATTATTATCTGTCTCCCCTATGCCCTTTGCTCCATGCTCTATGCGAGTATCGAAAAACTTCGAATCAAAATTATACTTATAAATAAAGAACGCAAGTTTGAGATACTCTGAGATGACGAATTTGCGGGAGATATCGTTCTGCCACCACTTCCAGGCATTCCACCTCTCTAGTTTATCTGGTTTCTCTAGTCTATTTTGTTTCTCTTGTCTTTGCTGCTTACTGCATACTCCCTACTGCTTACTGTCTTCTGGTCTATCTGGTTCCTCTGGTTTATCTAGTTTCTTTGGTTGGACTGCGGTCGTCGGTCTGCGGTCCGCGGTCGGTTGACACTACAACCATTCCAGACCGGATTATTGCGGGAGTCTTGCGGGGGAAGAATGGATTTTGCCGGCGCAGATGAATAAGATGCCCGAAAACAGAAAAATCTGCGGGGCCGAGGGTGGTAATGTCCAATGTCAAGGCTGACCCCTTCTGATTCTTTTCGGGAGGATCACCCGTCACCGGGTTTCATTACTTGAAGTGTCTGCATCGGCAGGAACAAATGCAACTCGTGATCAGGAAGCGAAACAAAGCCGTAATGCTCGTAGAAAGAACGGGCCCGGGAATCTTTCGCGTCAACAAATAGGCCGATCACGCCGGCCTGCTCTGCAATCAGCAGCGTCCGGCAAATTGCATCGGCCAGCAGAAGCTCACCGCAACCCTTTCCCTGATGCCTGACGGAAACAGCCAGGCGGGCCAACCGGACCGCAGGGAGACTGTGTTTTGGGTACTTCCTGGCATATGCCGCCGGAAGATGTTCGGCCCTGACCTCAACCAGAGTGAGGGTAAAAAACCCCTTGACCGCGGCCGGCCGTTCCGGATCGATGAGGACAAAGGTACGGGATATTCCCTTGGCGGTGTGCTGCCGGGCGGTGACTTTGAGGAAATCGTTCAGTTCGGATACGCCGCAATCAAAACCTGACCGGTCGTGGTCGCGGGAGAGGGGAACTATTTCCGTCACCGGAGATTCTTTCGGCGCTGCATAGCCTTTTTCAGGCGGTCTCCCGGCGGGGGCGGATTTTCGATCAGATTAAAAACCCTTTTGGCCGCCGCCGCGGACAGGGATATGATCCTTTCCCGCTCCAGGATCTCGTTGGCCCGCTCCAGAGCCGACTGGACCAGAAACTGGTTCAGCGTGGCACCGACGGACTGGGCCGCTTCAGAGATCTTCTCATAAACCGCGTGGGGCATCCGGGCCGGAACTCTTTCTTCAGATTTCATGACTGCCATATCTCACCTCCGATGGCTTTCATCCTAACAGGTTGGCGCCATTTTGGCAACATTTCCGGAATCCGAGCTCTGCGACCTTTCCTCCGACCTGTCTTGCATGCCATGCGTGTCCCGCGCGAAGCGGCGGGAAGCGCATTCGAAGGGCCGAAGGCCTTGAGCTTAGCGTAGTCGAAGGGAAACTCGAAACTGGTTTTATCAGCGGATCAATCATGCCCTATGCTTTTCACGGCGGTCCGCGGTCGGCGGTCGTCATGCTGGCCCCTCGAACCCTGGAACCCTTGGCCCCCGAGCTCTGCTTCCAGCCCGTATGGGCCTCCAGCCCGGAGGGCGAGCCCGACGAAGCTTTAGCGAAGTCTGGGTTGCTATGTTTTGGTTCTTCAACTCGAAACTTTAAACTCGA
>JAPLJL010000124.1 GCA_026388615.1 Pseudomonadota bacterium
AAAACGAAATCAACTCTGGGCGTTGCCGAAGGGAACGTTGCCTCTTTCTGCAACCGAAAAAAAGACGGTTTAGGCGCTGCGAAGCATCAATAATTAGTTTTATTTCCGGTATTTTCGGCTTGACAGGGCTTGGAAGGCAGGTCTAATCTTAACCCGATTTTAAGAAATGAGGTGAAAAATGACCGAAGAAAAAAAAGAGATGAAAATCCAAATTCAGCTGGACGAGCACCTGGCCCAGGGTACTTACATAAATATGGCCGCGGTTAACCATACCCAGACCGAGTTCATCATGGATTTTATCTTTCTCCAGCCCCAGGCTCCCCGTGGACGGGTCCAGGCCCGGATAATTTCCAGCCCGATTCATACCAAGAGACTGCTCCTGGCCCTGGAAGAAAACATCCGCAAATACGAGGAACAGTTCGGGGAAATCAAGCTTCCTCCTCCCTCCGCCTCCAAAACCGAGTTCTTCCATTGAGATAATACCGGCATATGAAAAACAATCTTTCCGAAATATGTAAGCCGATCCAACCCCAGCTCCGGGAGGTTGATCGGATAATCCAGGAGTCCATCCAATCCCGGGCGGAGCTCATTCCCCAAATTTCCAACCACCTCATTCAGGGAGGGGGCAAACGAATCCGACCCACCCTCCTCATCGCCTCGGCCCGGGCCTGCGGTTACCGGGGAAAACGTATCCTGCCCATGGGAGCGGCGGTGGAGCTGCTCCATTCCGCCACCCTTCTTCATGACGACGTGGTTGACTGTTCCCAGCACCGCCGCGGACGCCCCGCTGCCCACACCGTCTTCTGCAACTCCGCGAGTATCCTGGTGGGAGACTATATCCTGGCGAAGGGAATTTCCCTGGTCGTGGAGGAAAAAGATATCGAGATCGTCAAACCCCTGGCCTGGGTAATCGTCCGGCTGGCCGAGGGGGAAGCCTTGCAGCTGGCCCGGCGGGGTTCCATCCCGCAAGAAAGCGAATACCTGACCATCATCACCAGCAAAACCGCGTTGCTTTTCGCCGCCACCTGCCAAGTCGGCGCCCTGGTGGCCCGGGCGCCCAAACCATATGTCCGGGCCCTGCAAAACTTCGGAACGAATTTTGGAATCGCATTTCAGCTGATCGATGACTGCCTGGATTACCTTCCCGGTCCCGGGGGCGTGGGAAAAGACTGGGGACGAGATCTTAATGAAGGCAAGGTTACCCTCCCCTTGCTCCAAGCCCTGAGACGTTGCCATACCAAAGAGAAGGAACAGGTGCTTCGGCTGATCAGGGTTCGGGCTGAGGAAAACGCCTCCCCTCTCCCCGCCCAGACCATTCTGAGAATCCGGGGGCTGATTGAAAAATACCAGGGTTTTGAATACACCCGCGATCGGGCCCAGGTTTATACCGATCTGGCCAAGCGGGCCCTGCAAAAGATCCGGCCCGCCTCGAGGCGAAAACTCCTGGAAGACCTGGCCGACGCCTACCAGGCCAGGGAAAACTGATCTCGATTTTCCGATGGAAAAACTCCGTTCCGGAGGTCAATTTTTAATTGATCTTGGGACCGTAATCTGATAATTTTTACCAATGATTTCTCCGGACAACCCTAAAGCCACGTCCCCAAGCGGCCCTTGGGGATTTTTTTAAGTGAGGATTTTCCATGGCAGCAGAAACACCTGAAATCGATCTCAGTCACTCCGTCGTCAAGATTGAAGAGGAAATGAAGCGGTCCTACCTCGATTATGCCATGAGCGTAATCGTCGGCCGGGCCCTGCCGGACGTCCGGGACGGGTTGAAACCGGTTCATCGCCGGGTCCTCTTCGCCATGTACGAGCTTGGCAACGCCTCCGGCAAGGCCTATAAAAAATCCGCCCGGATCGTCGGGGACGTAATTGGAAAATATCATCCCCACGGTGACGCCGCGGTTTATGACGCCCTGGTCCGGATGGCCCAGGATTTCTCCCTGCGCTATACCCTGGTGGACGGCCAGGGAAACTTCGGGTCGCTCGACGGGGATCCGGCGGCGGCCATGCGTTATACCGAAGTCCGAATGTCACCCCTGGGGGAAAAGCTCCTGGAAGACATCGAGAAGGAAACCGTGGACTTCATCCCCAACTACGACGGCACGCTTCAGGAGCCCACCGTCCTGCCGGCGCCTTTCCCCAACCTGCTGGTGAACGGCTCCGCCGGGATCGCGGTGGGAATGGCGACCAACATCCCTCCCCACAACCTGCGGGAAGTGGCCCAGGCCACCCTGGAACTCATCGAAAACCCCGAAATCAGCACTGATGAGCTGATCAAGTTCATACCCGGTCCGGATTTTCCCACCGGAGGCCTGATCCTCGGGCATGATCAGATCCGGGAAGCCTACAGCTCCGGACGCGGGATCATTCAGGTCCGGGCCCGGGCCATGATCGAGAAGAAAGGCGGAGGGGAAAAGGAGAGCATTGTCATTACCGAAATCCCTTTCCAGGTCAACAAAGCCAAGCTCCTCGAGGAAATCGCGGAATTGACCCGGTCGAAACGGGTGGAGGGAATCTCCGAGATCCGCGATGAATCCGACCGGGAAGGTCTCCGGGTGGTAGTTGATTTAAAGCGGGGGGAAATCGCCGGCGCCATCCTGAACCATCTTTTCAAGCACACTTCTCTCCAGGTCTCTTTCGGCATCATCAACCTGGCCATCGTCAAAGGTCGGCCCATGGTTTTGAGCCTGAAGAGCATCCTGGAGCAGTTCCTAATCCATCAGCGCGAGGTCGTCACCCGGAGGAGCAAATTTGATCTCGCCCGGGCCGAGGAGCGCCTGCACATCCTGGAGGGCTTCCGGATCGCCCTGGACCAGCTGGACCTGGTGATCCAAATCATCCGCAAGTCGGAAAACCCGGCGGCCGCCAAGCTCGCCCTGACCCAGCAGCTCCCGCTCTCGGAAATCCAGGCCCAGGCCATTCTCGACCTGCGCCTGCACCGGTTGACCGGGATGGAACGGGAAAAGATTATGGCCGAGCACAAGGAAACCCGGGCCCTGATCGCCTACCTGAAAAAAATCCTCTCCGACGAAAAACTGATCCTGAAAATCGTGGGGGATAACCTGGCCCAGATCGCCGAACGCTACGGCGATGAACGCCGGACGGAGATCATCGACGCCCAACAGGAAATCCGGATCGAAGACATGATCACGGAAGAGGACATGGTCATTACGGTCAGCCACCTCTCCTACATCAAAAGGAACCCGGTCAGCATTTACCGGGCCCAGCGCCGGGGCGGGCGGGGTAAAGCCGGGATGGAAACCCGCGAGGAGGATTTTGTTGAAAACCTCTTTGTCGCCTCTACCCACGACTACCTGCTCTTTTTCACCAACCAGGGCCGGGTCCACTGGCTCAAGGTCTTTGAAATCCCCCAGGCCGGGCGCCAGGCCAAGGGCAAGCCGATCGTCAATCTGCTCGAACTGGAGCCCCAGGAACAGATCACCGCTTACCTGCCGGTCCGCGAATTCCGGGAGGACCATTTCGTGATCATGGCCACCGCCAAAGGCACGATCAAGAAAAGCGAGCTGACCCAATTTTCCCATCCCCGCCGGGGCGGGATCATCGCCATCACCCTTGAGCCCAAAGATGAGCTCGTTTCGGTAGACATCACCAATGGCCAGAAAGAAATTCTCCTTTCCACCCGGATGGGCAAATCCATCCGTTTTGCCGAGGAGGAAGTTCGCTCCATCGGCCGGTCCGGACAGGGGGTCAGGGGAATCTCCCTGGAAGACGACGACGCGGTGGTGGCCATGGAAATAATCTCCCCGGAAAACCCCTCGGAGACCGAAGCCACCCTCCTCTCCGTAACCGAAAACGGGTACGGCAAGCGCACCGAGCTTTCGGAATACCGGCTCCAGAGCCGGGCCGGGAAGGGCATTATCACCATTAAAACCTCCGCCCGGAACGGACCGGTGGTCAAGGTCATCAGGATCACGAACGAAGACGAGATCATGCTGATCACCGACCACGGCAAGATCATCCGGCTCCGGGCCCGGGAAATAAACGTAATCGGGCGGAATACCCAGGGGGTCCGCCTGATTGCCCATGAATTGGGGGAGCGGCTGGTGGGCATCGCCCGGGTGGCCGAACCGGAGGAAGAAGTCCCGGCCGAAGAAACTCCATGATCGTGGCCCCGTTTTTTTCGCCCCGTTTTTTTTCTCCGGGAACAAATATCCCTCGCGCCCTTTTCCGCAGCCATCACCCGCTGGTTTTGGGTTTGATCATCTCGGGATTTTTTTTCTTGAACTGCCAGAAAAATCCGGCCGATCTTCTTTATCAGAAGTATGAATCCGCACGGCTGGCCGGCAAGAATGAAGACGCCCATTCCCTGGCGGAGGAAATGGTGAAAAAGTACCCTACCCACCCCCGGACCCCCGAAATCCTTCTCGAACTGGGACGGGTTTACAAGTTCACCGTGCCCCAGCCGGAAAAAGCGGTGGAATACCTGCGCCGGATCGTGTACTCATACCCGGTCGGGGAATTCACCCCCAAAGCTTTATTAGAGCTGGGAGATCTTTACCAATATCATTTTCAGGATTACAACCGCGCCCTGGTATATTACCAGCGCTTCGTCGATCTTTTTCCGAACGACCTCAATATCGGCGAGGTTCGTTTCCGGATCGGAGATTGTTATCTCCGTCAGAGCGATTATGAACAGGCCCGGGTTGAGTTCGTGACTCTGATCCAGCAGAACCCCGAGCCCTCCCTGCTGGCCAAAGCCTACTATGACGTGGGGAAATGCTATTACTACCTGGGGAATCTCCAGGCCGCCATCAGCACCTATCAAAGCCTGATCCGGCGTTTCCCCGCCAGTGAGCTGATCCCGGAAGTAAAATTCTCTCTCGCCTCCACGCTCGAGGAAGACGGCGACCTAGAACCGGCCCTGAAATTATTCTCGGAAATCAGAAATTCCTATCCCAATCCCAAGGTTATTGATCTTACCCTGGAAAAAATTAAAAATAGAATGGTGAATTCTCACAAACCGAAAGGAGAATAAATCATGGGGAAGACCTCCCGGCAGCAAAAAGCTGCCCAGAAAAAACGCAAGAAGAAAGTCAAACGGAAAGGCCGCGGCAAACACCGCTAAACGCAAAGAATGCTTCATGCCGGAATTGATGAGGCCGGCCGGGGGGCACTGCTTGGCCCCTTGGTATTGGCTTTGGTTTGTCTTCCCGAGGCCTCCATCAGTCTTCTGGAAGAACTGGGGGTTAAGGACTCCAAGGTCCTCTCCCCTCAAACGCGCGGCCGGCTGCATCAGGAAATCAAACACCTCGCCCGGAAGGTCAAAGGTTTTGTCGCTTACAAATGCCTGAGCCCGGGCGAGATTGATCGGTTTCGCCAATCCCGAAAACCCGGGGGAATCAACGAGCTGGAGCGAAGAGCGGCTCTCGAGCTGGTCTATTCTTTTTTTTCCCTCCGCCCGGTTGTCTCGGATGGTTTGACCGTCTTTCTTGACGGGGAAAAAATCTTTTCGAACCTTTCCCGGGTCTGGCCGCAGGAGCCGAAAGTTCTTTTCCGGGCGGAAAACCGGGCCGACGAAAGGTATCCGATCGTTTCCGCGGCCTCCATTATCGCCAAGTACGAGCGCGATCTTCGCCTGAAAAAAATCTTCTCCCGCTACGCGCCCGAGTTCGGACCGATCCGGGGAAACGGTTATCCCAATTCCGAGACCATGAAATTCATCCGGGAATATCAGCGCCGCCACGGCGGCTTTCCCCCCGAGGCCCGAAAAACCTGGAAGACCCTGTGCCCTCCCGAGCCCCGGCAATCCCTTCTCCCCTTCCCGGAATCGGGAAGAAAAGTTTAGAGTAATTAGTAGAGAGTTGAGAGGGTTTAATCAGCCAGTCTTTAAAAATTTCCCTCTAAACTCTATACTCTAAACTCTCAACTTAATTAAATAGATGATTACCAGGGCCCTGATCGAAAAAATTTTCGAAGCCGCCAGCATGCAGCGCTGGAACGACCAGATCCGCCCGGTCGAGCTGGTCGAGCTAGACAAGCAGGCCCACAAAATGATCATCGCCTATGTCCTGGGCAAATTTGAAGAGAATGAAAAGGGGTTCGATTGGATTCAGATTATCGAAGGCGGATTTTTTGAATTCCTCCAGCGCCTCATCCTGACCGATCTGAAACCCCCGATTTTCCACCGGATAAAAAAACACCCCACTCACTATCGAAAACTGAACGAATGGATTTATCTCCAGCTCAAACCTAAAATCACCCCCCTCGGGCGGGAGTTCTGCCAGCGCTTTCGCTCTCATTTTCTCGAGCCCGACGAGAAAAACCTGAACCAGAGGATCCTGAATGCCGCCCATTTCTACGCTTCCCGCTGGGAGTTCAACATCATCGAGCGGGCCAATCCCGGAGGTTTTGAAATCGATGAGATCAGGCAGGATCTGGATACCAAGCTCGATGAATACAACGACCTGAAAGGCATTTCCAAACTTTACCTGCAGACCAATATCCGCAATTTCGTCGATCTCTGCGGCCAGCTCCGCTTTCAATACCGCTGGAGCCACGTGCCCCGCACCCCCAAAACCTCGGTCCTCGGACACATGCTGATTGTCGCCATTCTGGCCTATCTTTTCTCCGGGGAAATCCATGCCTGCCGGAAACGCTCCATCAATAATTATTTCACCGGACTTTTCCATGACCTTCCCGAAGTTCTGACCCGGGATATCATTTCCCCGGTGAAGAGATCCGTTTCGGGACTGGATAAACTGATCAAGCAATACGAATCGGAACAGATGAAAAAAGTGGTTTATCGCCTGATCCCTCCGAAATGGCATCCCGAAATCAAGATGTTTACCGAGGATGAGTTTAAAAGCGTAATCATCCTGGACAAAAAAATCGTGACCAAGAAGAGCGAGGTGATTAATCGCCTTTACAATGAAGACCGCTATAATCCCCGGGATGGAGAAATTATTAAAGCCATCGACAACCTGACCGCTTATCTGGAAGCCCACCTTTCCATCCATAACGGTTTAAGAAACGATCAACTGATTGAAGCCCGGGACAATATTTCCAAAAGATATACCGAATTGGAACCCCGCATCGGCGGAATTGATTTTTCCGCTCTCTATGCTGATTTCAAGCAGTAGGATTATTTCCTTACGATATCTCTCCCGGAAAAATCCCATCAGACTTTTTCCTTTACTCCTGCTGGGGGGGATAATTTTCTTTTCAGCGCCGACCCGAGCGGAGGAAAAAAACGTTCAGCTCGAACCGGTCACGGTCACCGGCAGCCATATCCCGGGAGCCGGCGCCCTGGGCTCGGTTTCGGTAATTGAAAAGGAAGAAATCGAGAAAGCGCCGGCGGACTCAATCTCCGATCTCCTCGATCTCCAGGGCGGAATTGAGCTTCATCGCCGGGGAGCGGGGGAAATTCAGGGAGATCTTTCCATCCGCGGTTCCACCTCCGAGCAGGTCCTCATTCTCCTGGATGGCGTCCCCCTGAATGACCCTCAGACCTCGCACCACGACCTGGACCTGCCCATATTTCTGAATGAAGTTGAGCGGGTTGAAATATTGAAAGGCCCGGGTTCTTCCCTTTATGGAACGGACGCCCTGGGTGGGGTGGTCCAGATCATTTCCAGCCCGCCTCCCCATAAATTCACCGTCCGGGGGAAAATCCGGGCGGGGACTTATTCTCAAGATCTTTATTATCACGACCGGGGAGGCCAGGCCCAGGTTACCCTACCCTTCGCCAAAGGCGGGGCCAGGATCTCCGCTGGGTTCGATGATTCCTCCGGCTTCCGTCCGGGAACTGATTACCGGGCGATCAAAACCTCCGCGGAAGCTAACCCGGAAATCCTCGGGAGGAAAAGCAACCTGACCGTCGGTTACCTGGATAAGATATTTGGAGCCCAGGACTTTTACGGATCCAAACCCGGCTGGGAACCCTGGGAGCACACCCAAACCTTATTTGCCAAGACCGGTATCAACCTGATTTCCGACGGAGATTACACCCAGAAACCGACAATTTCTTTTCGCCGTCACACCGATCATTTTGTCCTTTTTCGGGAAAACCCGGAAAGATATCAGAACCACCACCTGAGTTACACCATCCTGGGCACGCTCGAGTCGCTGATCCGCACGAAAAAAGCCGGCCAGCTGGCCCTGGGGCTGGAAGGCGCGGGAGACTGGCTGGAAAGCAGCAACCTCGGGGATCATTCCCAGTCCCGCGGCTCATTGGCGGCCGAGTATTCCAGTCCGAAAAAATTCCTCTGGGAACTGAATGCCAGTGCCCGAGCCGACGTTCATTCCGATCAGGCCACCGCCCTTTCACCTTCGCTCGGGATCGGCTACCGGGTCCTTCCCGGATTCCAGCTCAAGGCCTCCTCCGGGCTTTCCTATCGGTCCCCTTCCTTCACCGAGCTCTATTATTCCGATCCGAGCAATCAAAGTAATCCCGCCCTGAAAAACGAACGTTCACTTTCAGTCGAAGCGGGAGGGGAATATTATCCCGCGGCCAGAACCTTGCTTTCCCTGGTTCTTCTCCGTCGGTACGACTGGAACCTGATCGATTGGGCCCGGCTCAGCTCGACTGACACCTGGCAGGCCCTGAACCTGGATGACATCACCACCTATGGAATCGAGGCTTCCGCCCAGGCCGGGATTTTCCCCGGGCTGAATATCCGGGGCGAATACGGATTTCTGACCCAGGACCGGAAAGAAACCGGGTATCAGTACAAATACAGCAACGATTTTCCCCGGCACCGCCTGGCCCTGACCTTCTGGGGAAAACCGGTAAAATTTTTCAGCTATTATCTGGCCTTGGACAGCCCGGTGGTGGACCTAACCCAGGGAAAGAAAAACGAGGATTTTCGTCAGGTCTTAATAAACGCGGCGATTTCCTACAACGCGAAATTTTATACTTTCTCGATTGAAGGGAAGGATCTCACCAATGCCAATTACCAGGATATCACCGGTGTCCCCCGGCCCCGGAGATACCTGGGCACCCGCCTGGAATTTAAATGGGAGTAAATAAATGGGTTCTTTAAAACTAAAGAATTCCTTCAATCTCAAGGGACCCCTTATTTTGTTCGACTTTTAACCGGACAGCAGTGAGTTCATTTAATAAAGAATAAAACTAGCGTACACATAAAGAAAAATAAAACAGATAAAAAAACAGTCAAATTCCATCCATATAAAATTAATGCTATTATGCCAATAATTACAATTATCCCTCCTAAATAAAAAGTAATTTTCTGCGCCCACAAATCAAATCTTTCAGCACGAGAAATATTTTCTATGCTTTTTATTGTTCTACTAAAGTAATATCCAATAAAACATCCTGTTATTACACCTAAAAACGAAGCAATATAAAATGTTGAAGAATCAAAATTAATAAATGTGCCGACAATAGATCCAATTACTCCACCTATGGTACTGAATGTACCATAAATCTTTAATTGAAATGGAATCTTTTTCATGTTTGAAAATTCTTATATTTCTTTTAATTTCTTTTTATAACGTTCATCCTGCTGCTTCTGAAATTCTCTAATCTTCGAAAATATGGCAGAAAATATGGGGTCAGCCCGTGAGGTTGAAGGTAATCGTCTCAACTTTCTTCGCGAGTCTCTGCTCCTCCGCTAATCGCAAAGAAAATAGCTTGACCGACTGAGACACCTCCGAAAAACTAATTCCCCCTAACAAGCGAAGATGGGGGCATCCCTTATTTTATTTCCCGATCTATCTTTGCGGCGGTCGGCGGTCCGCGGTCGGCGGTCGTTTCGTACTAGAAATTGACCTGCTGCAGGGTCTCGCCGGCCTGGAGATTCTTGGCGATCGTTTTCTGTTCGCTGGTATCCTTAATCGGGTCAACGTCGGTGACATCGATCCCCTTATCGTTTTTGCGGGATTTCCAATTGACGATATAGCCGGGGACCAGGGCGTAGCGGCATCCCGTCCGTCCGCAACAGGAATTATCCACGATGGCGTGGCCGATCACCACCAGAAGTTCCCGGTCGTTGTATTTCATCCGGCGCTCCTCCTGGATTATGTAATATCCGGAAATAAACCTGATTTCTTCCCCGATCTCGGCGTGCACATACTCATTATTCATTACCGCTCCTCCGGTCTCTGATAAAACTCCGGATTAAATTATAGCGCAACCGGCAACTGGCAATCAGGGTCCACCCCTCCCCTTTTTTATGTGATCTGTTTTTGAGATCGCCACGCCCTCCGGGCTCGCGATGACAAAATGGTTGTCATTGCGAGGACTGCCCGAGCCTTCAGCCCGTGTCGGCCAGGGAGCCAAAGCGACGAAGCAATCTCGGTTTTCAAAAACCCTGGTTAATTTGGGCAGCTCTGGCCCCGGGCAAATATCAGCTGTTTAATCCTAAACCTCTACCATCTCTTCTTTCCAAAAAACCTCTGGTAAAGGAAAAGAACCAGAACCGTAAAAATTATCGCCAAAACGGCCGTAATAATATTTTTTACCAGGCAGCCGCACGACTTCGTGCTTTCCCCCGGCAAGACGGGTTGGGTTATCGCCTGGGTTGGGACCACGACCGGCATGGGTTTCACCGAAGGCAGGGCCGTTTGGGTCACCGCCCCAGGCACCCCGGCGGGCGGAGCAGTCACGCCCTGCGGGGATCCCGCCTCGGTGGTGATCGGAGCCGGGGCTTCCTCGCTTATCGTTTCCGCTTCCGGACCGGGGAAGAGAACATATCCCGGACCTTTGTAGGAAATAGCATTGCCACCGGCCACCATTACCCGCTGGCCGTCATCCGACATGAAATAATCGGCCTCAGGCCCGGGGGCTTTCCAGGTCAGCTCGCCCTGCAAATCGTAAACCCGGGGCCCCTCCATGGTATTAACCCTGACATATTTCTGCGCCACCTTGACCGCGTTTAAATCCCCGGGAAGGATCTTCGGCAGATCAGCCTTGGCCCAAACCTGTTTCCCCGCCAGATCAAAAAGGTAAAGGTATCCGCGACCCTGGCCGTTTCCAACCATGGCAACCCTGTCTATCCTCTGGTTGATGCTTACCCCCAAAACAGCTTCATCCCCGGCCGCGGGGTCGGCGGTAACGGCCAAACCCCATTTTCTGGTTCCGGTGGGGTCAAACATGCTCAGGACAATCTTCCCCTGATCCATTTTCTGGTTCACGATCAGGGATCCGTCCGAGGCCAGGTCGCAATTAGGCCCCAGATCCATCTGCTTGGTCAGCTTGCCCTCCCGGTTGAAGAGACCCTGGTTATTGAAAAGAATGGTCTCGCCATTCTGAGAAATCAGCATTCTTTTCCAGTCCGGCTTGATTTCCCAGGGCCCCTTGTTCCAGATGATCTTCCCCCGGACGTCCGTCAGGATCGCCCCACCCTTCCGCCAAGAGGAAAAGAGAATATACTCACCGCTTCCGGAAAAGCGGCTGACCGCCGGCAAGTCCCGCATGGACCAGAGCAGTTTCGATTCGCGGGTGTAAATGTAAACATTACGGACGGATTCGTCCGTCCCCGCGGTCTGGATCATGATATACCCGCCCTCTGGAGATACGGACGGGGTCGCGGCTTTGTCTACCTTAAGGGTAAAAAACTGTTTTCCCGTGTCGTTAAAGAGGAAAACCGCGTTATCCTGGCCCACCGCGATCAACTTCAAATCATCCGAGACGCTGATATTCTGCGCGCCGAGCGTGAAGGTGTTGTCCCACCCCGGTACTTCCGCCCCGGCCCGGGCCCAGGCCGGGATCAAAATCATTACCACCGCCGCGATCAATCCGATGCTGATTTTCCTCATTTTTCCCCCTATCTCCCCCTGGTTAAAACGGTAGGTCCGGTTTCTTCACTTGGTATTGCGCTTCCCTCACCAAACATACCTCTGGCTTACTGAGCCGTGGTATAGCTTTACGGGTGGAAATTTATTATCTATGAAATCCCTAAGCAGGTCAATCAGTTGCCGTCTCAATTCAATGACCGCAACCGCACCCGCAGCCCTTCTTTTCCGAGCCGGGGTTGAGATATTTCTGCGGCTCCTGGTCAAAGGCCTTCATACAGCCCGGGGCGCAGAAATAATAAGTCTTCCCCTGAAACTCGCTCTTCCATTTGGCGGTTTTCTCCTCCACTGTCATTTTGCAAACTGGATCGATAGCCATTTTTCCATCCTTTTCGTAACTAAAAT
>JAPLJL010000095.1 GCA_026388615.1 Pseudomonadota bacterium
GTCGGCGTAAAACGCCTTCTGGTAGTCCTTGACCAGGCTGGCGGCCCGGGCCGCCCCGCAGGGGTTATTGTGCTTGACGATTACCACCGTCGGTTTTTCGGGACAATAGCGAAGAATGTTCAGGGCGTTGTCCACATCGGGGATGGGGGTCTTCCCGGGGTGCTGGCCGGACTGGAGCATCTCCATATCGGAAGCCAGATATTTGCCCGGATCGATGGTTTTGACCTCCCCCAGGACCAGATTACCGTTGACGAGTTTGAAGAGGGCCGCCTCCTGGCCCGGGTTCTCCCCGTAGCGCAGCCCCTTTTCCACGCCCTCGATCACCCAGCTCACCTTTTCGTACTGTAAGGTGGAACGCTTGCCGCCCTCATCAATGAAACTGATCTCCATTTTCCGGGGAAAATGGTCGTCCATCACCGTCTTGTACATCGCCTTGAGATCCTTGGCCATACTCAGCTCCTCCTTTGGAATTTTAATGAGAAAAACGCTGCCTTGACATAAAATTACATAATCCTCTTTTTGTCAATCTGCTACAAAATGCCGCCGGAATAGTCTTTTTTAAACTTGTCATTGCGAGCCCGAGCCGGGCGAGGGCGCGGTCCCGCCTGTGGCGGGACTTCGTCGCGGAGTTTGGACCGGACCAAGTGAATACGCTCCTCGCAATGACTGTTCGAGGGCATTTGTCAATTCTGCAGAAGTCCGGCGGACAGCTCCTTGATCGCCTGATCATATTCCACCCCGGAAATAATGCGGTTGTTCCTCATGATCTGCAGGAGCCGCCGGACCCGGCGTTCCAGTTTCTCCGGGTGGTTGTCCGGATTGTAATAGTGCGGGTTGGGAAGCATGGAGGCCAAAACCGCCGCCTCCGCCACGGAGATTTCCGGCACTGATTTGGAGAAATAACGGCGGCTGGCTGCTTCCACCCCGTAGATCCCGTCTCCCCATTCCACCACGTTGAGATAAAGTTCGAGAATGCGTTTTTTTGAAAGTGTCCGTTCCATTTCCCGGGCGATCAGAGCCTCCCGGATTTTCCGGTTTAGGGTCTTCTCCTTGGAAAGATAAAGATTTTTCGCCAGCTGCTGGGTGATCGTGCTTCCTCCCCGGACGATCCGGCGCTCGGCGATATCCTCCTTGAAGGCATCCCAGATCGCCTCGTAATCCAGGCCGTGATGCCGGTAAAACTCGCAATCCTCCGAGGCAATCACCGCCTTGGGCAAAACCCCGGGGAGGGCGGAAAGGGGAATAAATATCCGTTCTCCCTTGGTCGGCGGGACTTTTTTCTTATACCGGGAGACATCCGGAAGATCCCGGCTCAGGTAAATCACATAGCCGGAAAACCCGAGGGCCAACCCCACGAGAATCAGGCCCGCCCGGAATGGCCATTTCCGTTTGGCCCGGCGGGACGGTTTTTTTCCCATCCCCTACCCGGCAATCTCGGGATAAGCCCCCTTGACCTTGTTGAAGTCGGTCTTTTCCAGGTACCCGCTGATGGTCGTGTCGTACTCCGCGGTGTGGCGAAAGGCCTTTTTCGCCAGTTCGAAACGGGTGGCGAGAGAAATCTTGCCCTTATTCTTTTTCAATTCTTCCAGGATCCGGGAATAATCCCGGGGATCCACCACGATCGCCACCCGGATAAAATTCTTGGCCGAGGCCCGGACCATGCAGGGGCCGCCGATGTCGATGTTTGCCCGGGCGTCTTCCACCGTAACGCTGGGCTTAGCGATGGTTTCCTTGAAGGGGTAAAGATTGACCACCATGAGGTCGAAGGGAACCGCCCCCGTCCGTTTCAGGTCGTCGGCGTGGGCCTGGTTGTAGGTTTCGGACAGGACCCCGAGGTAGACCTTGAAATCGAGGGTTTTGACCAGCCCCCCCTGCATTTCCGGCTGCCCGGTGTAATCCGAAATCTGCTGTAAAAGCGGCGGTTTCCCCTGATCGCCGAGAGCGCTCTTTAGAGAGCTGAAGGTTCCTCCCGTGGAATAAAGGCGGATCCCGGGGCAAACCTTAACCAGTTCCGGGACGAATTCGCTGAGCCCGCCCTTATCCGACACGCTCAGGATCACGTTCCGGACCTGGACTAGATTATCAATTTTTTGAACCACGTTCTTTTCACCCATTCTTCCTCCTCTTTTAGTTTGTCTAGTCTATCTGGTTCATCTAGTTCATCTGGTCCGTTTGGTTTCCCTAGTCTGTTTAGTGTCGGTGTCGGTGTCAGTGTCGGTTTCCGTAATTTAATAGGTCGTCATTCCCGCGGTGTGTTGAGCGGGAATCCAGGATTTTTGTTAAAAATCGTCAATCATCAATAAACTTACGCCTTACGCCTAGCGCCTTACGGGTTTATACACTGCTTAATGTTTATGGTGCCCGGTTTCATGATGACCATGGTCATGGCTATGGTCATGATGATCTTTTTCCTGCTCTTTTTCCCCGCCCTTCACCTGGGCCACAATCCACTCAATCCAGGCATCGAAACCCTCCCCCGTTTTAGCGGATACCGGGATGATCGGAAGCTTGGGATTGATCTTTTTCACGTTCCCCTCGGCCAGCTTCTGGTCGTATTGCAGGTGCGGAAGCAAATCAATCTTGCTGAGCAACATGACATGAGCCCGGCGGAAAAGCAGGGGGTACTTGAGGGGTTTATCCTCCCCTTCGGTGATGGAAAGAATGGCCACATCGCGCTCCACCCCGAGCTCGAACTCGGCCGGGCAGACCAGGTTGCC
>JAPLJL010000246.1 GCA_026388615.1 Pseudomonadota bacterium
GGGAGGGGATACGTCACGCCCCAGGATATCAAAATCATGGTCCCGGATATCTTCCGGCATCGGCTGATTCTTTCCTATGAAGCCGAGGCCGAGGAAATGGATACCGACGATGTCATCCGGACGCTCCTGGATAATATTGAAGTGCCGTGAAAAAAGCATAGGGCATAGAGCATGGAGCAAAGGGCCAAAAACATGTAGCCGCGGGCTTTAGCCCGCGAAATAAAAGAGCAAAGAATCTGAAGTAAAAAGTAAAAAGCAGAGAAAAAACCAAGAGAAGAAAAGCAATGATGGATTGGTTGGAAAGAATCATTCCGTGGGGCAAGGAAGAGCCGGACCCGGCCTCCGGACCGGAGCCCCGGGCGGCCCTGCCCGAGGACGTCCTCAGAAGAATCCGGGCGATTCATATCCGCACCAATTACCTCGCCAACGAGGTGATGGCGGGGGAATATGAGAGCGCTTTCCGGGGCCGGGGGATGGAGTTCGAGGAGGTCCGGGAATACTCGTTCGGAGACGATGTGCGGATGATCGACTGGAACGTGACCGCCCGGATGGGCCATCCCTACGTCAAGCTCTACCGCGAGGAACGGGAGATGACCATGATGCTCCTCGTGGATCTCTCCACTTCCCAGAAATTCGGGAGCGGACAGCGCCTGAAAAGCGAGCTGGCTGCCGAGCTGGCCGCAGTCCTGGCCTATACCGCGATCAAGAGCAACGACAAGGTCGGCCTGATCATTTTCACCGACCGGGTGGAAAAATTCATCCCGCCCAAGAAGGGGCGGGGGCATGTCTGGCGGGTTATCCGCGAGATTCTTTCCTTTGCCCCGGTTCAGAAGGATACTCGGATCGAGGTGGCCCTGGATTATCTCAACCGGGTGGTGAACAAACGCTCCATCGCCTTCCTGGTCTCCGATTTTTTAACTACCGGGTTTGAAAAATCCCTGAAAATCGCCAACCAGAAGCACGACCTGGTCGCCATTCACCTGTCCGATCCCCGGGAAGAGGCGATTCCCAAAATCGGCCTGGTGGAACTCGAGGACGCCGAGACCGGGGAGCGGGTGGTGATCGACACCTCCGATTTTATTTTTGAGAGGGATTTCGAAACCTGGAGCCGGAAAGTGGAAAAAGAAAGAACGAAATTATTCCGCTCCCTCGGTGTGGATCTGATCCGGGTCCGGACCGACCGTTCCTATACCGAAACCCTGATCCGGTTTTTCCGGATGCGAGAGAAGCGGAGGTAAAAAGAAGTTCAAAGTTTAAAGTTCAAGGTTCAAAGGTTGAGAAATAAACAGGAAACAAACGGAGGGATAGGAATAAATGGCCGCGAATGAGAAAAAATATTTAATGGGAATTCTTGCCATCCTAGTTTTGGGTTTTGTCGGACTGGGAACTCTGCTCTGGTTCCGGCCCTTAGGGCCCGGGAAAGGCGGAATGAACCCCGATGACCGCCGGGAACTCGCCAGCCGGCTGCTGGGGGTGGGTCTTTCGGAAGAAGCCGCCGACCAGTATGAAATGTATCTGGATGGGTCCCGGCTGGGCCGGGAAGACCGGGCCAAAATCTCTTTTTCCATCGGCAAGGCCTACCAGGACCAGGGGAACCTGTCCCGCGCCGTTTCCTGGTATTACCGGGCGGAGATCTCCGATCCGCATTCATCCCTGAAAAGCGAGATCGGTTCGCGGGTGGTCGAATGCCTGGAAAAACTGGGGAAATACCAGTCGGCCCGGTATGCCCTTAACTCGAGGGCGGGCCTGGAAAAGCAGGAGGCCGGAGAAAAAAAGGGAGGAAAAGTCGTCGCCAAGATCGGCGATCGGGAAATTACCCTGGGAGAACTGAACGAGGCCCTGGATAAAATGCCGGACTGGGCGCGGAAAGATTATGACAAACCGGAGAAGAAGGCGGAATTTTTTAAACAATATGTCGCCAACGAACTGATGTTTGAAAAAGCCCGGAAGCTGGGCTACGAACGGGACCCGGAGGTCCAGAAGCAGGTTGACCTTTTCCGCAAAAGCCTCCTGGTCAACCGGGTCCTTGAAGGCGAGGTTCAGAATAAGGTCCAGGTTTCCGACCAGGATATTGAGCTTTATTACCGGGCGAACAAGGAAAAATACGTGGAAAAGGATAAAAAGGACGAGAAAAAACCCGGCCGCCAGAAAAGTCTGGAGGAAGCTAAAGAACAGGTGCGGCAGGATTACCTGCGGGAAAAGCTGAATGAAAAATTCAATGAGCTGGTTCAGACCATGATGGCGACGGAGAAAGTGGAATTTCATCCGGAAGCCCTGGGAGAGTGAAGAGCAAAGGGCATAGTCTCCGGCCCCGCTTCCAGCCCGTAGGCTTACAGGCCGGAGGGTAGGGCCTACGGCCCGGAGGGAGCATAGGGCATAGATTGAAGATAAAAAACGAATGATGAAAAATAACCCCGGAAAAACTCGAAAGCACCGAAATGCCAAAGCGCTAAAAAACGTTTTGGTTATAGCGGTGCTTTTGGCTTTAACCTTCACCGTTTTAGGTGCCTGCGGAAAAGGCGGGGAAAAGAGCAAAACGGTCTCCGCTCCGCTCCGGGAGCCGGTCGAGATCAGCTCAAACGTGGACAAGGCGGTTTCCACCACCGGGGACATCATTAATTATACTATCACCCTGAGCCGGGATCCCGGCATCCCGGCGGGAATTCCCGAAGTCGGGCCCCGGATCATGGGATTCCGGATTGTCGACATGGGATATAACCCGGAAAAACGGGTAGAAGGAAGGATGGTTTCCAACCGGTGGTATAAACTCAGGGCCGATCTGGTCGGCTCGTATATATTGCCGGATATGGAAATCGATTATCAGACAGCCGAAGGCCAGAAAAAATCCAAGGCCTCCCCGGTTTACGTGGAAGTGGCTTCGGTTCTGGGGAAAGAAGGGGAAGCCAAGGATATCCGCGAGATCAAGCCGATAATTCCTTATCCCGGGAGGCCTCTATGGTTCTGGGCGGCCATTATTGGCGGCCCGATATTGTTCCTGGCCCTGGCCTGGGTGATCTGGCAAAGAAGAAAAAGAAAGGAAAAAACGGTTCCGGAGCGTCCCGCCTGGGAACTGGCTCAGGAAGAGTTGCTGCGGTTAAAAGAACTGAAGTTGATAGAGTCCGGAGAGGTAAAAAGCTTCTTCTTCCATCTTTCCGAGATTTTTCGGCGTTATTTGGAAAGAAGATTCGGTTTTCCTGCCCTGGAGGCCACCCAGGAAGAAATTCGCGGTTATATGTCAAATTTGGAATGGATTGATAATGGTTTAAAGACCAGCGCGGAGGAATTTTTAACCGGTTCAGATATGGTCAAGTATGCCAAACATATTCCACCTGTCGAAGAAATTGAGTCCAGGCTGGGGCAGGTGGAGGCATTTATTGAAAAAACTATTCCGGCGCCTGAAGGGGAATCGAACATCAAGATTCAGGAGAATGAAAAACATAAAGGATCATAATGGGTTTATCGTCATTCCTGCGACTTGTCCTGAGTATAGTCGAAGGAAGGCAGGAATCCAGAAAAGAAATACTGGATTCCCTGGCCGACGCGAGCCAACGGCTCCCTGGGCGAGCGCTCCCTGGCCGACACGAG
>JAPLJL010000281.1 GCA_026388615.1 Pseudomonadota bacterium
AGCCCTACGCCGGCCCCCGCCAGGAATTCGGTGCCTTGAGGCCGATGGGAAAGAAACACGACGGCGGCCTCCTTGGGCCTTCCGGTGAGGGCCCGCTGAAAACGCCCGTTGTCCTGGGCCGCGAGTCGGTGATCAACGGGGTCGTCCACCCCGGCCAGGACGAGCCCGGGCCTCGCCTCGATCCATTCGTCCCGGAGCAGCCTGATCCCGGCTTCCTGGAAGAAATTGGGCCCGGCCCCGACCGCGGCGTAATGCTCGTGGTTGCCGGTGACGGCATAAACCCCAAGCGGGGCCTTCAGGGTCTGAAGCAGGGGGATCATCCTTTTCTCCTGCTCCAGATCGCCGTGTCCTTCGACCAGGTCGCCCAGGATGACCACCAGGCCGGGCTGGAGGGCCTCGATCTGGGAGATGCGCGCTTTCAGCCACGCTTCACTGGTGAGTGTGCCCAGGTGCAGGTCGGAAATGGCGGCGATAACGGTCCCGTCCGCCTCCGCGGGCAGACCGGACAGGCGCACCTCGTAATCCCGCACCACCGGAGTCCGGATGCCCTGGATGAAGGCGATCAGGCAAAGCATCCCCGCGCCGAGAAGGGCGAAACCGCGGAGAGCGGGAGCGAAACGGGGGAGGAGAAAGCCGAAGACGGTGATGATATCGACAAGGATAAAGCAGCAAAAAAGATAAAAGAGAATCCCGAGCCAGTTCGAACCGATGAGCTCGAGCGGCAGGGCCGGGCGGGCCAACCCCAGGTGGTCAAGAAAGTGCCCCAGCACGAAACTCGCCCAGAGAAAAACCACCGCGCTGATAAGCCAGCCGCGCGGGAGGTGGTGGGCGAGGAGCGGCACGGACGCCAGGCGCCAGAGAACATAAAGATTGAGAATGGTCCAGATGCCGATGGCAATGCTCAAAAACAGGGCGATCTCCTTCTCCTGGCTCACGGCATTCGCTGCTTGACGTTTTCCCGATGAAGTCGGCACAATGATATGGGATTAATTGTAGGGGTTTATCTGGTGGGAAAGATTGAATCCCGGGGGATAACACACGATCATACCTCCCACGGCGACAATGACGGCGGCGACCGTTACATTCCTTTCGCAACCTATGTTTATTCCGTTGAGGGGCAGGAGTATCACGGCAAGCGGATTTCCTTTGGTGATCATGGCGGTTCTTCAAAATACGCAGAAAAAGCCATCGAGAGATTAGGTCCCAGCATGAATGTCGAAGTCTTCTACGACCCGAAAGACCCGGGCGAATCTGTGCTCGATACGAAGTTCGGCTTCTTCGTGACTTTTCCTTTTCTGATCTGCACCCTGTTTGTTATTCTCTCTCTCCTTTGTATAACCGGAATTATCGGAAAGAAAGAATAATCCCTTATCGGAACTATGATGAAATGATGGATATTAATTGCAAACCGTGCGGCGGCCGCATTCTCCCGCGGCCGGCCGCGATAATGCTGGCTCTCTGCTTCTGTGCCGGATGTGGGGTGGTAATGGACACCGAAACGTCCGTAAGCCGTCTGGGCGCGGTCACGGGAGATTGCGTGGTGCCCGTGCCCGCCGGCCTGGAGGCGCTCGGCGCGCCCGTGTCTCTGGAATTCGCCGAGGGTTCGCTCTGGGTCTTCGGCGAGACGAGCCTTACCCAGCCAAGTGCCACCGGCTCAGATACGATCCCTAATTCAGCCGCTTTGGTCCGTAGTGTCGACGATGCCTGTGCCGGTCATCTTGAGGTTCTGCACGACGATAACGGCACCCCCGCACCGTTCATTGCGCTGACGCCCGATGAAGAGGCCGAAAACGCCGCTCGCACCGACAGCAAAAGGATCAGTTTGACTCCCTGCGGCGGCCTGGTGTGGCAGGGAAAGGGCTATATCTATTACGACGTGCTGCTGCTCGGGCCTGGCGTGTTCGATTCGGAATGGTTGGGCACGGGGCTTTGCGTGACACCCGGCGCCGGCTCCGCGTGCGTGCGTCAGGGGGCTCTTCTCTGGAGCGGCGCGCAATCAAGCTGGGGCTCTTCCGGCTTTATTGACAATGACGGCTACGTTTACCTCATCAAATGTTTTCACGCGGCTGCGTTTGAGGACCTCTGCGGCGTGACGAGGGTAATGCCGGAGGATATGGCCGATCCGGGAGCTTATCGCTATTACAACGGCTTCAGCGGCTGGGTGGAGGATCCCGGGAGCTTTACTGTTGCTTTCCGGGGGCCCGGCGCGGTGACTCTGGGGTACAACGCATTCCTGGGGCAGTACACAGCCATTTCGGCTAATATCTGGGATTCGTCAATTGAGATGCGGGCGGCGTCGTCACCGTCAGGTCCCTGGGCAAATCCGCATCGCCTCTTTTACGTAGTCAAGCCGGATTCGTGGTTCATCAGCGGCGGCATGGAACACCCTGCCTTGCGTTCAGCCGACGCTCGCACCATAGCAATTACATACTACACCATATCAACAAAGGGGCCTTCGGGACTGCATTTGGTGTCGTTCCGGTTGCGGAAAAATTGACATGCGCGTTCAAAAAATAATCACGGCAATTTTATTTTGTTTGACCTCCGCGCCACTTACCGCGGCGGGCTGGGAGGTTGATTTTCTCGGCCCGGCGCGCGAGATTTCTCATTCCTCTTCAGCGTCGCGCGATACGGCGGTATTGAGCCTCGTCGCCGCGCCCCATCGCATCCTGACCGGCGGCGGTGACTTCAGTGTGCTCCAATTACGCGATCGGATGCTTTCGCTGCGCTTGGGTGTATTCGCCATGATGGACCTCGAGAGTGAGGGAAAAACCCACGGATTCAACGGCATGCCCATGGCCGACAGCAATTTATGGCGCGGATTGTGGGGCTACTCGGTGGCCGCATCGCTCGACGACTTTGCGAGTCGGCATTTCGGTCCACGCGGGGCGCTCGAGTTCACCCTGAATATTCGCCACGAAAGCCAGCATTATTCCGGGTCCAACGACGGTGGCGACGGCATCGATTATAGCGATCGGCCCCAGATCGGCAACTTCGTTATGTTGGATGTCGCCGCTCGAGTGCCTCTTGGCCGTTTGGACCTGATCGGCCGCCTGCAACATAAATTCTTCGTCACCAACGCAGGCGGGTATAGCCAGGGTCCGGGTGGAGACCTCATCGTCCGCTGGCGATGCTGGAATCACATCCATCCCTTTAGCTCGCTTTTCGCCGAGTACCTTTTCGGCAGGAAAATCTATCCAGACGCGTATCTTGTACGCAACCTGACCGGCTTCGTGGTGCCGTCCAAGGCAGGCGACATCTATTTATTCATTTCGGCGGACGTAGGCAACCGAAAAGGGCTGGCGGTTTTCACCGAAGAGCGGACCCTGGGGTTCGGGGCGCGATTCGCATTTTTCTAGAGCATAAGAAGCGCCCGTGCAAGACGAAAGGTATGATCAGGCCTTTCCTTGGGGATTTGCCGGGTTTTGGTTTTTCGACCTTGTAACTTAAAAGGGCTGAGAAACTGAGGAGGAAAACGATCATGGTAACCTGTATTTATTATTACACCGGGACCGGCAATTCACTCTGGGTGGCGAAGCAGCTGGCGGCCAGGCTTCAGAACAGTGAATGAGGCCGATCGCTGAGGAGAAATTACTGATTTACGTGTACGACCTTGGCGGGGGGGAAGCCGTTGAAATTCGTCGAGCTCGCGTTCGAATAGGCGCCGATGTTCCGGGTGTAGAGCAGGTCGCCGAGCTTAAGTTCGGGCAGGTTCTCGACTGTGGAGATGGTGTCGAGGGCGTCGCAGGTGGGTCCGAAGACCGAACAGATCTCGGCAGGACCTTTCTTGAATGATTCAAGATGATACTGGCAGTGATCGAATAAAATCCCCGAATAAGTCCCGTAAATCCCGTCATCCACGTAGTAGCAGAGCTTTCGGTCGCGCCGGGCCTTGCCGATGATCTTCACCACCAATGAGGCGGCGGTGGCCACCAGGAATCTCCCCGGTTCGGCCAGGATCGTGATGTCCCGGGGAAAAAGCCGGTCAATCTCGGCGTTGAGCAGGTCGGCGAGTTCCCGGAAGGGGCGGACCTTTTCGTCATAAGGGGCGGGGAAACCGCCGCCGATGTCGAGGTGCTTCAGGCCGTGGTGGCCGCGGAGGCGGGCTTCCTGGAGGATATCGGCGGAGATCTGGAGCGCCTGGATGAAATTGTCGAAGTTGGTGGCCTGGCTCCCCACGTGGAATGATATCCCCTCGACCGTGAACCCGGCCGCGCGGGCCGCCTCGATCAGGTCCACCGCTTCGCCCGGGGCCGCCCCGAACTTGGAGGAAAGCTCCACCATCGAGCCGGTGTTGGGCACCCGGATGCGCAGGACCAGGCCGGCGTGGGGCGAGTACTCCCGCATCTTCCGGAGCTCCTCGTAATTGTCGTAGGTCACCAGCGGCTTGTAGGGATCGAGCTCGGAGAGGGTTTCCGTGGCTTTGATCGGGTTGGCGTAAATGATTTTGTCCCAGATGAAATCCTGCCGCTTTTTTGGGGGCAGGCCTTCGATGTTCCGGTGAACGATCCGGAACTCCGCGATGGAGGCGACATCGAAACTGGCCCCGGCCCGGTAGAGGGTTTTCACGATGGCCGGGTCGGCGTTGGCCTTGACCGCGTAATACACCTGGATCCGGGGCAGGTGTTTTTTTAACTCGGCGTAATTCCTCCGGATCTCGTCGTGATCCAGCACGAAGAGGGGAGTGCCGTGCTCCCGGGCGAGCCGTTTCAGGCGATTTAACGGGATCATATTAATAGAAGCTGTTCTTTATGATTTTCTCAGAACCTAAAAACGAGATTGCTTCGTCCCCCGGCGTTACGTCGGAGTCCTCGCAATAACATCATTATTTAATCTTAAAGCCTACAAGCCTATAAGTTCATAAGCCTAAAAGTTTCAAAATCAATATCTTCCCTTTTGCCATCTTTCCTAACTCTTAGGCTTCTTAACTTAATCGTTGCCTTTATGATGCGCGAAATACTCGCGCTCAACCTGCTGGAGGAGCGCTTTTCGCCGGTCGTAGAGGCGCTTGAGCTTCCTCGGCCGGTGGCCGGCCAGGGCGTAGTGGGCGAGGATCGGGAGGGCTACGGTGGAATCAAGGTAACAGACGATCGCATCCGGAAGCTGATCCGGGTCGATCTTGCCCCAGCTGACCGCTTCGGACGGGGTGGCGCCGGAAAGGCCGCCGGTGTCGGGCCGGGCGTCGGTGAACTGAATGAAATAATCGTGGCCGGCTTCCTTGATCCGAAGAACCTCCTGGATCTGGGGCTCGGTTTGGAGGGTGAAATTCTTGGGGGAACCGCCCCCGATCAGGACCACCGCGCTCTTTTTGCCGCGAAGCTTCGCATCGAGGACTATGCCGGTGGTTTCGTTCACATCCACGGAGGGGTTGACTCGGCAGCGGTTGCCCTCGATCTCGACGCCGGCTATGTTCATCCCGATGGTGGAGTCTCCCGGGGAGGAGCAGAAACAGGGCACGCCCGCCCGATAGGCGGCGGCCAGGACTGAAACATCCTTCAAGCCGAGCTCTTTTTCAAACTCGGCGCAGTATTTGCCTAGGAGGTGATGCAGTTCGGCGGTGCCCATCTCCT
>JAPLJL010000229.1 GCA_026388615.1 Pseudomonadota bacterium
TTCTCCGAAATCGGGGGATCATTCTTGAAAAGCAGGGCCTCGCCATCGGTGGAATAAAGGACCAGGATGCCCACCATGACCTTCTGGTTGGGAAGAATCCCGATCCGGGTGAATCCGCCCAGGCCGGTCCGATGTTCGAAGAAATTAAAGTAGTAACTCTCGTTCCAGAGCCGGTCCGAACCGAAGGGATGGTTGAACTCATCCTTTTCATCCAAAACCCGGCCCCGGAGGGCGCGCTCGAGCTTCATCAAACCCATCAGGGCATTTACTTTTAACCTGTCCATCATCCCCATCGGCATATGTCCCTCCTTTACTTAAAAATCAGATTAAAGCAAAGAGCATAGAGCATAGAGCATGGAGCATAGAAAAATCCCTGGATTCCGGCTTTCGCCGGAATGACAATCGTTTTTCCGTTAAGCTTTGAGCTTTGACCTTTGAGCTTCATGCTTCCTGGCACCTTTGACCTTTCACCTTTGACCTGATTGTTCTCACCTCTTCATCTTCTCCATCTCATCCTTGATCTTTTGAGCATCGGGCGATTCCGGATCGTAAAATTCCAGAGCTTTATGAAAATGAAATCTGGCGTTTTCCATGTCCCCGATCAGAAAATAACTCCGGCCCAGGTAATAATGAGCCTGCCCGTATTTTTCCATTTCGCCATAAACAATGCCCAGCTCATAACAGGCATCCACCAGGTCGGCATCCAGGGCGATCGCGTTTTCCAGAGATTTGACTGCCGCTTCATATTTCTTGGCTTCATGGTAAGCCTGCCCCAGGGCTAAAAATAAATTTTTATTTTTGGAATCCAGCGCGGCGGCCTGGCTGAAGCTGACCGCGGCGTTATCAAAATCGCCTTTTTGAAGGTAGACGTTTCCCAGCTCCCAGAGTATCTGCGCGTTCGGTCCGGATAAATCCATGGATTTATTGATTTCAGCCAGCGCCTCGCCCCACATCTTCTGCCGTTTATAAAGCAATCCCATCCCAAAATGCGGATCCGGATTTTTAGGATCATATTTCAACTTTTCCTCAAAGTACCCGCGGGCCACCTCAATCCCCTTATATTCCGCGATCAATTTAGCCTGAATCAGTTTCAGCCGGTCGGAACCAACCGGATTTGTCGCCGCTCGGGAAACGGGTGGGGCCAGGCTTTCCAGGTAACCGATCCTCTGGATCAGGGGAGGATGAGTCTCGAGATAGGGGGCCAAGGTCCCGCTCTCGATTCCTTCGTCCTTTACCAGCCGTCCCAGAAAACGGATGATCCCGTGGGGATCGTACCCGGCCCGCGGCAGATAACTGAGCCCGTACTGATCGGCCTCTTCTTCGTCCACGCGGGTATACCCGAGGGCCATGCTTTGCACGCCGGCGATGGTCCCGGCAATAATGGCCTGGCCCGCCTGCGGGTTCGGAACCATCATCCCGGCCATGATCCCGGCGATGGTGGGCAGGGCCATCCCCTGCTGCTGCTGGATCATCCGGGCGATGTGGCGCCTGGCTACATGGGCGATTTCGTGGCTCAGAACCCCGGCGAGTTCGGATTCATCATTGGCCTGGCCGGCCAGCCCGGCAGTGATAAATATCTGCCCGCCCGGCCCGGCAAAAGCATTGATTCGGGGATCGGCCAGGATGTAAAAATGAAACGGAAACGGCTGATCCTGAGCCTGGGCGGCCAGCCGTTGGCCGACCGAATTCAGGTAGTCGGTGACAAAAGGATCATCGATAAATGTGAATGTCCGCCGGAGCTCATTCAGAAACATTTCCCCCAGTCGGTTTTCCTCGGCCGGGCTGGGAAGAAAAATGCGGTTGAAGACGCTGTCTTCCCGGATCTTCCAGAAGCATCCCGCCAAAATACAGTGGATAAAAATAAATGAGAAATAAAAAGTGAGAAGTGAAAATGGGGGTTTTTTCTTATACACAGTTTTTTATGACTTCTATTTGTACTCTTTGCCTTTTTGCCCCCTGAGCTTTGTTCCTCACCCGATAAATCGGGCAACTACATTTCCGTTATATTCGTCAATCGTCATTCGGCAATCGTCAATTTACAATCAAATTAATCGGAAAGAATAACTTCCCCCCGGTCCCCGTCGACGGTGATCATCTCCCCGTCGCGGATGATCCGGGTGGCGTCCTTGACGTTGTCCCACATCCACCACCAGTCCCCGGGCCACCAGGAAGAGCGGGGTCCAGCCCGCGTCGGTTACCGGGGCCACCAGGATTTCCCCCGGTAAAATCTTCGCCTCCGCTCGAGGCGACAGAATTACCCGGGCTTTCCCGGTTACCTTCCCCGGGCTGACCGGAATCCCCGTCAGGACCCGGCCCGTCCGTTCCACCACGCGTGTGCTTTTAGGCCGGGGGATGGGCCGGCCGCGGAAAGATTCCGGGAGTTCGATCTCCTGGTTCATCCGGTATTCTTT
>JAPLJL010000249.1 GCA_026388615.1 Pseudomonadota bacterium
TCCCCTGCTGATCCTTTCGGAGACGCTGATCATTTTCTCCAATCATCTCCTCCAGGTCTCCCGTTTCATGAATTATCTCTCCGCGATCACGATGTTCTTCATGACCTTCGGCATCGTCGGCCTGGCCCTCGGGGTCGGCTCCATGTATCCCCGGTTTCATCTCGAGAACCCGGCCAAGATCGCCGCCGGGTACGGCGGGGTGGTTTACATGCTCATCTCGATGGCTTTTATTGGGGTGGTGGTGGCGTTGGAAGCCCGGCCGGTTTACTTTTATTTCATGTCCTACTTCCGGGGGATTCCCATCACCACCGAGGAATGGATCGGGTTTTCCGGTTTCTTCGTCGGGGCCGCGGCCCTGAACGTGATCGCCTTTATCCTGCCGATTCAGCTGGGGATCAAAAGCCTGGAAAAAGTTCCTCTGCCCTAGGCGCAAAGAGCATAGGGCATAGCCTCCGGCCCGTATGGGCCTACGGCCCGGAGGGAGCAAAGGGCATAGAGCAGCCTGTAGTTGCCCGATTTATCGGGCTTTTTTATGGACTGCACCAGCTTGCTGGTGCATGCAGTAGCAAACTACTGCACTCCAAAAATTCATTATCTTCTTTATTCCCTTGTTATCCAGAAACCTTTCCCCCAAAAAAAGAAAAAAGTTACAACGAGATTGCTTCGCTGTCGCTCGCAATGACAACCACTTAGCGCCAGGCGCAAAGAGCCAAACCCTGAACTCTGAACCCATAACTATTCTGTGCTGGGGGTGAAAAGTAGGGGCGGGGTTTATCCACGCCCGAAGAATTATCCTGATATTTCCGGTCTGCCGTATGCCGTCTACGGTCTACCGCACCCCATCCGAGATTACCTGAAAAATTGTTTGGAGATTTTTCCCTAAAAATTAACCTGCAGGGCCAGGCCAACGCGGTCTTTCGTGGCGGAGGGAATGATGAAAGCACTTTTATGGTTTAACTGATTTTTCTTGTCATATCGATCGGCGGAAAGGGGGATGTCGATTAACTCATATATGTAAGTGCCGGCAAATAATACCGAACCAAGGGCTGTAATAATGACGGGACCTGTATAGTTGTGCTCTTCTTCACAAGTGCCTATGCAAAAACCATCTTTTTCCCAAACAATCCATGCTATGCCAATTGCTGTTACAATCGCACCGCCCAATTTGGCAGATGTTAGTAATACGGTTTTTGCGAAAGTGTCTTTGCAATAGATATGGGCCGGGATGGTTCCAAAGACAAGAAAAAATGTGGAAATACCCAAGGTACTATTTCTTTCTTCGTTCTTGTCATCCCCGACGATAAACCAGGTTAAAGCGGAAAGAAAAATCGGGCTTGCGGCGAGAGCTAGAGCGACTCCGGGGGATTTCCTTTGGTGGGTTTTCCGGAAAGCTTCAATTTCATCCGAATTCTGGAGACTGGAATTGCCGGCGACCCGATAGGTTTGCGCGGCCAGCCGGATGTTATCATCCAATAAGCTGTAAGCCTGGGAGCTGTTGGGGAGTGGGAGAATAACGGCTAAAAACAGAAGAATTTTGGGAGCAAATGCCTTCATTGAACAATTGGTTATTTATTGTACCCAATGATGGCAAATATGTCGAAGGTTTTTTTAGAGGTGTCTGGGCAAATTTTCTCGTTATTTTTTAACCCGAAACTCTAAACTCGAAACTATTTTTTCTCGGGTGCGGCGCTGAACAGGCGGGAATTTTTGTAAGCCGCGAGCAGTTTCTTCAGAATCACTTTGAAGGAGGCTCCCAGGGGCACGGCGATAATCACCCCCAGGAGTCCGAAGATCTTGCCGGAGACCAGGACGGCCAGGATCACCTCAATAACCGTTAAGCCGACCTTTTTCCCCACCACGCGCGGGGTGATGAAATAGCTTTCCACCATCTGGACCAGGATCAGCCAGCCTGCGACCAGGGCCAGGTGGTAGTCGAAACCGAAGGTGGTCAGGGAGAGAACCAGGGCCAGGACCGCGCCGGTGATTGAGCCGATGTAGGGGACAATAAAAGCGTAGCCGGAGAAAATTCCGATCAGGAGGGCGTAATCTATCCCGATCACCAGATACCCCAGGGTGTAGGAAACGGCGAGGATGGTGCAGACCGTGAGTTGCCCGTGGATAAAGCCGGAGAGGACTTGGTCAATCTCCTTCAGGAAACTTACCCAGCTCTCCCGGTAGTCGGCCGGAAAGTAGGAAATCACCTGGGCCTTGATCTTTTTCAAGTCATGGAGGAGGTAGAAGGAAAAGAGCGGAACGATCAGGAGACTGAAGATCCAGGTGAAAAGAGCAATGGTATTGGAAAGGATTTTCGCCACAATCCCGGGCAGGGGCTGGATGATCTTGGCGGTATCGAGCTTGAGCTTTTCCTGCAGGTAGTTCATCCCGGTCTGGATCACGCCGTAAAGATCGGTATCCGGCATCATCCCCGTCCAGGAAACGAGGAGCTTGCGGAGGTTTTCCAGATAGACGGGGAAGTTGCGGATCAAACCCTGGATTTCTTCCAGGAGAAAAGGGATCAGGTTGGTAAGAATAAGAATGACGAAAAGGAGAACTCCGAGCAGGATGACGACAATGGAGAAATCCCGGCCGATCCGCCAGGTTTCCATCTTCCTGACCACCGGGTCAAGGATATAGGCGATCACCACGGCGAGAAAGAACGGGCCCAGGACGGTGCGGAGGTAATAGACCGTCAAGAGGAGCGCTACGCCGATCCCGATGAAGAAAAGCAGGCGGAGGCGGGAAGAAAGCTGATCTGGTTTGTTGATCATGTTAATTGACGATTGTAGCCTCCGGCCCACGCTTCCAGCCCGTAGGGCTTACAGGTCGGCTTCCGGCCCGTAGGGGCCTACAGCCCGGAGGGAGGGTAGGACCTACGGCCCGGAGGGATTGCGGATTGACGATTGGTTTGATTTTCATTCGACAATCCCTCGGTAAAATCCGCCTCGGGACAAGTCGTCATTCGTTTTATCCCGAGTTGTTTCGAGGGACAATCGTAAATTTATATGTTCAAGGTTTGTCATTTCAATTGCCCATTATTTTGATTTTCATTCGTCAATCGTCATTCGTCAATCGTCAATTTCCTTACTTCAGACTGATCGAGTCCACCAGGTCCCCCTGCCAGTGCTTCAAAATAATATCGTAATTTTTTCGGCTGCTTCCCAGGAGCGAAATCTCGCATCTTTTATAGGGGATCAGAAACTCGCGGAACAGGATGTCGTCGGGCTGGGAGCGCTCAATGATTTCCAGGGTTCCCCGGAAAGGCGCCACCAGGGCGCCCTGGATGGAACCGGCTTTGAGCTTCAGGCCCGGTTCGATAAAGGTGCCGGCCGGGGTGATCGAGCCGATGCTGTCCATCCCCTGGCCCAGGCTGACCCAGAGACTGAAGGAAAACGACTGCCCCGGGTTCAGGCGGGAGTATCTCTTCTGATATTTTTTTACCGCCAGCTCCAGGTTGTCCCCCATCGCGCTGGTAGCCTCCAGGCCCAGCTGGCAGTACCCCCGCCAGCCCCCCTGGTTCATCCAGATCCCGGCGTAGGGCAGCGCCTCCGGGGAAAAGCTGAAGCCGATCGCCTCACGGGTTTCGGGCTCAAGGGCGGCCACCCAGCCTTCTTTTAATTCCTCGGTAAAAAGCTTCTCCGCGAAACCGGTTTCCCCTTCCAGGGTGCTGAGATCGACTTTTTTCTCACGCTTATCCAGTTCCTTCGGCCAGTTGAGCCTGGTTCTTGATCCGGTAGTCGAAGCGGACCCGGGATTCACCCCCGTTCAGGGTGATGGTGCGTTCCATGACAAAAGGAGAGGCTTTCAGAACCCATTCGGTTTTGACCCCGACCCGGTCCGGTTCGGAAATCTCTTCCACCACGCGGGCGGGAAGCTGCCAGGCCTCTCCGTGGTCGGGAAGGTGGGCATCCCGCCAGTCGCACTCGGCCACCGTGGGAAGCATCTCATCGAACCCGCCGGAGTCATAGGGTATGAAATCCGAGCCGTATTTGGGTATTTTCAGAGGGGTAATGGGACTGTGCCAGGCGAAATCGTTCCCGGTGGGTTTAAAGATCAATTCCTGGATCTTGCCCCCGGCCTCGGGAATGAGGGTGAGGAAAAGGTAGTCGTTTTCCAGGATCAGGGCCGGTATCCCCGCGACGGTTTTTCCCGCGAGCAGGCATTCGCCCTTTCTCCTCCCGACCTTCATATCATCCAGAATAATCCTACCGATAGAAAAAGCCAAATGGGAACCGGAAAAATGTGAAGTAGTTATTTGCTTAATATTGGATAAAATAATAAAGAAGTTGATGCGGGATGGTTGTAAAGATTGTCATTGCGAGCACATTCGCTTTGCTCAGTGTAAACTTCGCAAAGCAATCTAATATGAAGAAAGATTGCCACGCCCTTCGACAGCGCTCAGGGCTCGCAAGGACAAGGAGAACGACGATGAAAAACGCGATCCAAAGTAGAGGCAGGATATTAATCGCCGGAATTATTTTGGCTTTCACGATAACTTTCATTCCTTCCCCGGCGCGGGCGGGATGGGCCTTCTCGGTTACTTCGCCCTCCGGATACATCATCATCGGGAGCGGGGGAGTCGCCGTCGGGGTGGCGGTGGTGATTGGTTACATTTACATTTGGGGTGAAGCCCGATCCTTGGCCGCGCTGCCGCCGGCCCGGGTGGGATTGTTGGATAACCCGGCTGATTTCAAGGATAAAGGTCCGGCTTTCAGCCCCAGGCTTGACCTCCTCAGTTATCGTTTTTAGACACGGATTAAAAATTCATATGCTGGCAATTATTTTGTATTTGATGTAGGGGCGGCCTTCCACGGCCGCCCGCGGGAGTCCGCGGAGGGACTCCCCTACGTAATACTTTTCTCAATTATAAATAAATCCATTAAATCCGTGTTGATCCGTGCCTGCATTTGATCTCTATTTCAGGATATGATACAATCCTTCAATAGGGGAAATCCTTATTGATGAATGTAGAAATAAGGATGCTTCCTTATATATGGACAATATCCGTGGTTTATGTAGTCGCCCGATTTATTTATCCCGATTTCAGAGGGACTTGTCCTGACAGAGGAAGGATTGGGCTATAGAAATATTTTAAACGAAGGAGCCTCATAAATGAGGCAACTACAAAAGCACCCCAAAATAAGTTGTTTTGATTTGTTAAAGTTCCGTCTTTAAGACAAGGGCTTGTTTTATGAATCCCCACGATTTCAATAATTCACCTTCCGGCAAGACAGTTCAGTCCCGGCAGGGATACTGGGCATATGTCCCCAATCCCCTGCCTCCTCCCGTAGAATATAACAGCGCCATTGTTCAACTTGTTTCCGAAGCGGAGCGGGCGCTGGGCGAGCTCTCCGGGGCGGGAAGTCTTCTGCCCAATCCCAATATTCTGATTTCACCTTATATCCGACGGGAAGCGGTCTCCAGCTCGCGGATCGAGGGGACCCAGGCCTCCCTGAGCGACCTGTTTTTCTTCGAGGCTTCCGGGGCAGAGGAATCCCCGCGTTCAGATGTCCAGGAGGTTCAGAACTACGTGCGGGCCATCGATTACGGCCTGGAGCGGCTGAAGGAATTACCGCTTTCCATCCCGCTGCTCTGCGAGATCCACGGGATCCTTTTTAAAGGGCTCAAGGGGGAAGATAATCCGCCGGGCGAGGTCCGGCGGCGGCAGAATTGGATCGGCCCCCCGGGGAGATCGCTTTACGAAGCCACCTTTGTTCCCCCTCCAGTAGAGGAACTCAAACCGGTCCTGGACGACCTGGACCGGTATCTCAAATCCAAGGCGACGGAGCCGTCGCTGATCCAGTGCGCCCTGGTTCATTATCAGTTTGAGGTGGCTCATCCCTTTACCGATGGTAACGGACGGATCGGGAGATTGCTGGTCACCTTTTTCCTCCGGGAAAAGGGCCTCTTGGGACAGCCGATCCTCTATCTTTCAGAGTTCTTCGATAAGTTCAAGGAAGAGTATTACCAGAAACTTCTGGGGGTGAGTCAGAAAGGCGCCTGGCCGGGGTGGTTCGAGTTTTTCCTCCGGGGGGTGGCCCACCAGGCCCGGGCGGCGCTGGCCGACGCCCGCAAGATCATCGAGCTGCACGCCGAATACCAGACCGGCTTGGGCCAGACCAAGAAAATCCCCGGAGCGGCCCAGCGCCTGATCGAGGAGATCTTTTTCAACCCGGTGATTTCGGTTGCCGGCCTCTCCCGTAAGTGGAGCCTGCCTTTCAACTCGGTCAAGAAGGGGGTTCAGAGACTGGTCGAGATCGGGATCCTGAAGGAATCCACGGGTAAAAAACGCGACCGCCTTTTTGTCGCTCCCAAACTGATGAAGCTCCTCACTTCGCAGGAATAATAAAAAACAATTACCGATGACCAGTGACAAAATATCTGAGTTAAGTCTATCGGTTGCGCAGCTCGTTTCGGTTGGGTTATACGGTTGCGGTTTTGAATGCCGATAGACGTTGCCCGTTTGACGATACCAGCAGCCCAACCGATCAACGCCATCCGATATTTTTAAGGAAGGAGAATTTATGTCGAGCGGAAAAACCCCGGAATACGCGGCGGAGGAAACCTGGAGGGTTTTCCGGATCCTTTCGGAACTGATTGACGGTTTTTCCCTGATGTCGGGCCTGGGCCCGGGAGTCTCAGTCTTCGGCTCGGCCCGGACCGGCCGCCGGGACCCGATGTACCGGGACGCCCAGGAAGTGGGTAAAAAACTCGCCCAGGAGGGCTTCGCCGTGATCACCGGTGGCGGTCCCGGGATCATGGAGGCTGCCAACCGGGGGGCCCACGCGGTGAAAGGCAGGTCGGTCGGCCTGAATATCGCCCTCCCCATGGAGCAGAGATCCAACCCTTACCAGAATATCTCCATGTCTTTTCATTATTTTTTCTGCCGCAAGCTGATGTTCGTCAAGTACTCGGTCGCCTTTGTCTGCTTCCCCGGGGGCTTCGGCACCCTGGACGAGTTTTTCGAATCCATGACCCTGATCCAGACGCAAAAGATCGATCCCTTCCCCATCATTCTCTACGGGAGCAAGTTTTGGAAGGGGTTGGTCAAGTGGATGGACGGGGTGGTGCTGCGCGGCTACCACAATATCCCATCATCCCACCCTGGAAGAGGCCGACGGGCAGATCATTACACTTTAAAAATGACTAATGACTAATTTCTAATTACTAATTAAATCCCAATGCCAAATGACTAAAAAATTTCAGAAATTAGACATTCCCGAATTGGACATTGATTAGAAATTCGTCATTAGAAATTAGAAATTCTACGAAGGGATGAACTTTCTCCGCCCGACTATCCCTTCAGATTTGAGAGGGCTTCTTTGAGCGAGCCCACATGGTCCTTGTCCGCGGACATCATGGCCTGGAAAAGCTTTTTGTTGGATTCATCCGGGAACTGCATGGCATTGACCAGGTGACACTCGGATAAAACATCCTCCAGCATGATCATGTCTTCCAGAGCTTTCCGGATGGAGGGAGAGCTTTTCTTCATCCCGGTCAGGATCGATTCCGACATTTTCAGGATTTCCTCCAGTTTGGTCTTTTCCAGCTTGATTTCGACGGACAACCCTTTTTTCATCCGGATGGCCATGGAAAATTGGCTGGCGTGGTTTTCCTCTTCCCGGGCGGTTTTTTCCCAGAGGGCGCAGATCTGAGAATCGGATTTGTGGGCTTGGGCCAGAAACTTGTAAATCTCTTCCGCGATCTCTTCGATCCTCTGGCATTTTTCCAGAAGCTGGATGTCGCTGTAAGTCATTAATTCAGCCATGAAGGCACCTCCCTAAATCTGCCCGGGGGCGAAGATGGGCGGGTGGGTCCGGTTGAATTTCTCCCAGAAGGCGCATTTCTCCTGGTTCTCCGTGCCCGCCCGGTCGATCCTCTGGTCAAAAACCAGGGCTTCGGGGTGGTCGGACGTGAAGGGAAGCCAGACGGGCTGGCCTTCGACGTTGGGGTCCCCGGTCCGGGCGAATTTGGACCAGTAATTCTGGACGATCCGGGACAGATACATGGCCTTGGCCCGGTCGTCGTGGCTGAAAAGGAAGTGCATCGGCCAGCGGTCGAAGCTCTGAAACACGAAAGGCAGCTCGGCCCCGTGCATGGCGCCGACAGTCCGGCTGTAGCGCGTCTCGTCATAATCGATGCGATAGAGATAAACGGCTTTCTGATGCTGGGAAACCGTCCGGGCGGTGTTGAAAACCGGACAACTCAGGGACCGGTCCGAAATGATGTCGGCGTAGGCGAGCCCGGGGTTCGCGTAATTTTCGGCCGGATACAGCTTAAGCACGGTCTCCGCGTCCGGGCCGTAGACCTTCCGCACCCGGGCGGCATAGGATTCCGGGTTCTTCGCATCCTTTCCCCCGAGCAGGGAGAAGACCTGGAACTCGTCGCGGGTACTCCCGAGCAGGAGCGGAACGTTGTTGAAGTTGCCGGACAAGAGGTAGGAAAGCGGGGTTCCGGAAAGGACGTAGTTGTCCTGGTGGGGCATGAAGCGCAGGCCCTGGCCCTGCATGGATTTGAGGAAGGAAAGCCCGAGCTTGTTCAGGACCTCCCGAGTGCTCTTCCCCCGCAGGCAGGAGAGATCATCCGCGGCGCAGCCGAGTTCCCGGGCCGACCACCTCCCCGTCTCGAATCCCTTTTCCAGGGGCCAGGCCACCTCGCAGCCGCCACTTTCGATAATCGCGCGCTGGAAAAGGCCCTTGGCCAGGGGGGTGGCTAGGAGGGTGCAGACGCTGAACCCGCCCGCCGACTGTCCGAAGATGGTGACGTTTTTCGAGTCGCCGCCGAAATTGCCGATGTTGTCCCGGACCCATTTCAGGGCCGCCACCTGGTCCAGAATCCCGTAGTCGCCGGTGCTCCGGTTCGGGTCCTCCTGGGCCAGCGCCTCGAGGGCGAGGAAGCCGAAGGCGTCCAGGCGGTAGTTAATGCTGACCACCATCACGCCGCCGTTCCCGGCCAGGCGGTCGCCGAAGTACATGGGCGTGGCCCCCGCTCCGAGGACGAAGCCCCCGCCGTGGATGAAGACCATCACCGGGAAGGTCCCCGGCTTGTTCGGGCGCCAGATATTCAGGTTCAGGCAGTCTTCCGAGTAGGACGACGGAACGTGATTGGAAAATTTATACATACTGAGCTGGGCGCAGGCGTTACCGTAGCGGGTGGCGTCGCGCACCCCGTTCCAGGCGGGGGCGGGCTGGGGGGCTTTCCAGCGCAGGCCGCCGACCGGCGGGGCGGCGAAAGGAACGCCTTTCCAGGAACAGGTTTTCCCCTCCGGGTCGAACGAGCCCTGGATCTCCCCGGAGGCGGTGGCGACCGGCGCCTGACAGTTGTAGCCTTCCCCCGGTCCGGGGGCGGGGCGCTCCGGCCCGCCCGCGCAG
>JAPLJL010000322.1 GCA_026388615.1 Pseudomonadota bacterium
TGCCATTATCGGCGAGGAACCCGGCCCGGCCTACGCCCGCCCGCTCATTTCCGAGCTGCTTTCCGGGGAGAAAACCCAAGAGCAGATCTTTTACCGGCCGTCCCGGTTCTACCCGGATAACCGCGTGGATCTGTTCGCCGGGACCCGGGCCGAGGAAATCGATATTGCCGGGAGACTGGTCCGGACCGGGGACGGGAAAACCCGGGGCTGGGAAAAACTTCTCCTGGCCGTGGGCGGCACCCCGATTGTCCCGGAATTCGAGGGCCAGGAAAACCCCGGGGTTTTCACCTTTACCACCCGGGAGGATGCCCTCCAGATCCGGGAATATCTCCGCCAACGGGGAGGCGGGAAACGGGTGGTGATCCTGGGCGGGGGCCTGATCGGGTTGAAGGCCGCCGAGGCCTTCCGGGCCCGGGGCCTGGAAGTGGTGATGGTAGAACTTCAGGACCGGGTGCTTGCCCCGGTGCTCGACCCGGCCTCTTCCCGCTGGCTGGAGAACGTTCTCTCCCGGGAGGGGATCTCCCTCCGGTTTCAGGATACCGTGGCCCGCGCCCTTCCCGTCCGGATGGGAGGATTCCCGCTGAGCGTGGAACTAAAGTCGGGGGATTCGATCCCGGCGGATCTTCTGCTGGTGGCCATCGGGGTCCGTCCCCGGGTCGAGCTGGCCCGGGCTTCCGGCCTCCAGGTGGACCGGGGGATCCTGGTCAACTCGAGAATGGAAACCTCGACCGCGGGGATATTTTCCTGCGGCGATGTGGCCAGCATCGGGGATTTCTTTACCGGAACCAACCGGCCCATCCCGGTTTGGATCAACGCTTACTGGGGGGGGAGGGTGGCCGGGATGAACATGGCCGGAGACGACCGGGAATACGAGATGGGAATGATGATGAACGCTCTCCGGGTCTTCGGGAAACCGGTGATTTCGGCCGGGTTGGTCAATCCGCCCGCCGGGGGAGGGGTGGAGGTTCTGCAGGGAGAGGAAAAAGGTTCGCGGCGGACGCTCCTGGTCCGGGACGGCCGTTTGCTGGGATTTTCCATTTTGGGAGAGATTCAGTCGGCCGGAATCCTGGCCGCGCTGATCCGCTCCCGGGCCGAGATCGGCGAATTTCGCCCGCGGCTGCTGAAACCGGATTTCAGTCTTTTGGATCTACCCCGCGGGTTCCGCCAGGAACTCCGGGAAGGGAGGTGGAATCGCAGTGAAAAATCTACGCTCGTTTAACAACCCGTATCGGGATGACAAGGTTTTCGAAGGGTGCGCGATCTTCGCCCTGCTGAACCAGGCGGGGAAGAATGTCTCCGGGGAACCGGTCTTCCGGGCGATCGCCAACATGCGGAACCGGGGAAACGGGCTCGGGGGCGGCTTCGCCGTCTACGGGATTTACCCGGAATATGCCGAGCATTACGCCCTCCACGTCATGTATGACGACCCCCAGGCCCGGGAAGAGGTGGAGAACTGCCTGAAGAACCGCTTCGATATAGCCGAGGAAGAGGAAGTTCCCACCCGAAAAACCCCTGGGGTCAACCATCCGCCGCAGGTTTTCCGGTATTTCCTGAAGCCCCGGGCCGGCTGGATGGACGATGTGACCGAGGACGAACGGGTGATCCGGACGGTGATGGACATCAATATCGGGATCAAGGACGCTTTTGTCTTTTCCAGCGGCAAGAACATGGGGGTATTCAAGGGCGTGGGTCATCCCGAAACGATGGCCGAATATTTCCGCCTGGACGAATACCGGGGCTATCTCTGGACCGCGCACAGCCGCTTCCCGACCAACTCCCGCGCCTGGTGGGGAGGCGCCCATCCCTTCTCGATCCTGGACTGGACCGTGATCCACAACGGCGAGATCTCGAGCTATGGGATCAACCGCCGCTACCTCGAGATGCACGGTTACGCCTGCACCTTGGAGACCGATACCGAGGTGTTGAATGACCGGATCCGCCTCCGCCCGATGACCGCCGGGATCGGGGGGGAGAACCTGTACATCTCTTCGGAAGAGGCATCCATCCGCCTGGTTTGCCCGGAACTGGATGAGTTCTGGAGCCCCCAGGGCGGGGATCCGATTGTCGGCAAGGTAAAGCTGGAAACCCCGGCGCTTTATGCCCCGGTCCGGCCTCTGGTTTCAGATGAAGACCGGGCGGGGTTAAAAGTTGGAGGATTGATTTGAAAAGCTATCTTCCCGCGGAATTCATAATCGAGCGTAATGAGGACCGCTGCATCCGCTGCCTGGCCTGCGTCCGTCAGTGCGGGTTTGAGACCCATGTTTACGACGCGGAAGAGAATTCCCTCCTTTCCAAGGAGGAGCTTTGCGTCGGCTGCCTGCGCTGCGTGACCCTCTGCCCGACCCGGGCCTTGACGGTGAGAACCAATCCCAGCGAGCCCCGCCCCAACGCCAACTGGACCCGGGAGCACCTCCGGGATGTCGCGCGCCAGGCCGAAAGCGGGGGGGTGATTCTGACCGGTTCGGGGAACGACAAGCCGATCCGCTCCTACTGGGATCATCTCTATCTGAACGCCAGCCAGGTGACGAACCCTTCGATCGACCCGCTCCGGGAGCCGATGGAGCTCCGGACTTACCTGGGAAAAAAGCCGGATACCTTCAATCCGGGGGACGCAAAGGCACGGGAGTCCGAATGCCCCAATGTCCGGATCGAAACCCCGCTCCTTTTTTCGGCCATGTCCTTCGGGGCCATCAGTCTCCAGGCCATGCAGTCCCTGGCACAGGCGGCCTCCGAGTGCGGCACCCTGTTTAACACCGGCGAAGGCGGGCTTCCGTCCGAGCTCGCTCATTACGGGAAGTCCGCGATCGTCCAGTGCGCCTCGGGGAGATTCGGGGTCAACTGGGAATACCTCAATAATTCCGCGATCGTGGAGATCAGGATCGGCCAGGGGGCCAAGCCCGGGATCGGGGGCCACCTGCCCGGGGAGAAGGTTCTCGCCAAGGTGGCCGAGACCCGGATGATCCCGATGGG
>JAPLJL010000402.1 GCA_026388615.1 Pseudomonadota bacterium
ATTTCGGCCTTTTCCCCTGGCTGACCCGGATGGCGCAGAATTCCCCGCACATCGTGCAGACCTCTTCCTCGGCCGGGGGATGCTTCTCTCGGAAGGAGCGGGCTCTTTGGGGGTCAAGGGCCAGCCGGATCTGGGCTTCCCAGTCGAGGTTCTTCCGAGCCTTGGCCATTTTGAGATCCAGGCGGGCCGCCCCGGTAATTCCCCGGGCGATATCGGCGGCATGGCCGGCGATCCGGGAGGCGATTACCCCCTCCCGGACATCCTCGATATCGGGAAGAGCCAGGTGTTCGGAGGGGGTGACATAGCAGAGAAAATCCGCTCCGGCCCAGGCCGCCAGTGCCCCCCCGATCGCCCCGGTGATATGGTCATATCCGGCGCCCAGGTCGGTTACCAGCGGTCCCAGGACGTAAAATGGCGCCCCGGAGCAAAGCTTTTTTTCGAGCAGGACATTGGTCTCAATTTCGTTCAGGGGCAGGTGGCCGGGGCCTTCCACCATTACCTGCACCCCGGCTTCCCAGGAGCGGCGGACCAGCTGCCCGAGCGTGTGCAGTTCTTTCAGCTGGCTCCGGTCGGTGGCATCGGCGAGACAGCCTGGGCGCATCCCGTCTCCCAGGCTCAAAACGATCTCGTATTTCCGGGCGATCTGGAGGAGGCGGTCATAGTTTTCGAAAAAGGGGTTTTCCCGGCGGTTGTATTTCATCCATTCGAGGGTGAGAACCCCGCCCCGGCTGACCACGCCCAGGACCCGGCGGTTCTTTTTCAGGACCCGGGCGGCTTCCCGGTTTACCCCCACATGGACCGTCATGAAGTCCACCCCCTGCTCCGCCTGAAGCTCGACCTCGGCGAAGAATTCCTCGGGCTCGAGCTCGACGAAGGATTTCCCCCGGCGCAGGGCCTTGAGGGCTGCTCCGTAGATGGGGACGGTGCCCAGGGGCACCGGGCAGTTTTCCAGGATTTCCTGCCTGATCTTGTCCACCGGTTCGCCGGTGGAGAGGTCCATCACCGTGTCGGCTTTGACTTCGAGCGCCGCCTGCAGCTTTTTCAGCTCGTTTTTAACGCTGGCCCGGTCCCGGGAGCTCCCGATATTGGCGTTAACCTTGATCTTCAGGCCCTGGCCGATGGCGAGGGGGGTGAGCCCGCGGCGGAGGCGGTTTTTCAGAACCGCGATGGTCCCCCGGGCCACTCCGTCCCTGATTACCTCCGGTCCTACGCCTTCCTTCCGGGCCGCCGCCCGGACCTCGGGGGAGATTTTTCCGGAGCGGGCGATTTCAATCTGGGTCAACATAAGCAAGCTCCAAATCCCAAAATCCAAGTTCCAAATAAATCCAAAAATCCAATATCCAAATAAATAAAATAATGGTTGCAGTCAGAGGGTTTGGTAATTGGAATTTGGTGCTTGGAATTTGGCATATTTATATAATAAATAAATGACCGTCTCACCCGGGGCGGGGGAGGCGGTCGCAAACGAAAATTCCGGAATCTCCCGCCGCTTTCCCTCCGCTGGAATTATCCAGATCAGGTTCAAGGGGTATCCCCACCGCCGGTGGCGGGGGAATTCTCAGCTTCAGGCTTGCGCGCCCCCAGCAGCTTTTGCGTCTAAATCTTAACGGATTCCGGAGAAAATAAGCAACCGGAACCGGGAGGAAAACAGCGCCGGTTAAATCAAAAGGTTTTGCATAAGGTTCCGGGTTTTGGAATCGATATGGGAAAATTGCAGGCCGATCACGTATTTTTCTTCCTTCTCGATCTTTTCCGTCCGCACCACCGTACCCAGCACCTCGAGGACCTTTTCCAGAGCCGGGATCTTGATTTTCAGGACGATGGCAGTGGAGAGATTGATCGGCTCCTCGCACTCGAAGGACAATCCGTTCTCGCTAATGTTCCGGGTGGTGGTGATCTGTTCGTCGCCGGCGGGATCCTCGGTAATCACCTGGTAGCTCAAAATGTACGATCTCTCGATCCGCGGGAAGGTTCTCCTCTCGCTGTAGAAGAGGCAGATCCGGTTCTTGGTGAAATTCTTGGCCCGGTAGAGGGCCTCGTCCGAGTTCTTGATCAGTTCCTCCCAGCTCTCCCCGTCGCCCGGGTAGCACGCGACCCCGCCGCTGATCGTTAACCTGCCCTCGGTTACTCCCTCCTGCTTTTCAAAAGGATGTATCTCAATTCTTTTGCGGATCCGCTCCGCCAGGATGCCCGCGCTCTTTTTATCGGTTTCCGGGAGCAGGATGGCGAACTCCTCCCCCCCGTAGCGGGCGATGGTGTCCGACATCCGGCAACTGGAGGAGAAGATGCCGGAGATCTGCTGCAGGGCCAGGTCTCCGGCGATATGGCCGTGGTGATCGTTGTATTCCTTGAAGTTGTCCAGGTCGAAGAAGATCACGGAGGAGGCGCATTTGTACCGCCGGCAGCGCTCGATTTCCTTTCCCAGGGTCTCGTTAAAATGCCGTTTATTATAGAGACCGGTCAGGCCGTCGGTGAGGGCCGAACGCACCGTTTGCTCGAAGAAGGCGATCTCGACGATCTTGGGGTTTTTCACCTTGCGGTTGATGTTGATGAAATAGTCGAGGAGGGCGACCCGGAACCCGATGCAGCGGTGAATCCCCTTTTCCATCTCGGCCTTGTGCTTCAGGATGCAGTCCCAGTGGACCCGGGCTTCATCGGGGGCGAAGTCCAGGTGGGACAGGACCTTGAGCAGGTTGGCGAAGAACACGTCTCCGCTCTCGGCTCCGAGGGCGTTGAGCTTATCGATGAGCTGGCGCTCGTTTCCGCTGTCTTCATCCAGATATTGGATAATTTCCTCGAACATCCGATTGGATTTCTCCACGATTTTCATCTCCATCATTTTACGGGTTCCCCCTCTTTTCAGTCTAATTATTAAGGATAGATTTAATTAGAATACCAATAGGATCAATTGTCAAAACGAATAAGGGGGTTCCCTTTCTTTGGGGAGATGATGGAAGTTTCTTCTCCCCTATATCTTCCCCTCCCTCGAGGGGTGCCTGCCCGGCTGGCCCGAGGCTCGCCCAGGGAGACGACCGCTCGGGTCGTCCAGGGCCCAACCGAATGACGTAAGCTGTATTGGGTCACTGGTTTGCATCGGGTTGGGTTTGAATTAAGCTTCAAATAAACAACCAGTCGTTCGGCAGGGATTTCCTAAACTCGAAACTAGAGACCCTAAACTCGAAACACGGTTTTTCCTTAAATATGATCACCCAGGTTCGCAAACGCGACGGCCGGCTGGAAGCCTTCCAGCCCCGGAAGGTAACCGACGTCATCCGCCGGTGCCTTTTCGATTTCGGTGTAAAAACCCCGGGAACCGCGTCCCGCCTGTCCCGGGAGGCGGTCCAGGCCCTGGAAGCGGCCTACCCCCGGGAGGCCCCGGGGGTAGAGAACATCCAGGACACGGTCATCTCGGTCCTGGACCGCTGGAATCCCAGGGCGGCCGGGCGCTACCGGGATTACCGGGAGAAAAAAGCCCGGCTCCGGCAGGCCCGGCTGGAATTCGGGATCGAGGGGAAACTCTCTTACAATGCCCTAGCGGTGCTGGAGCGCCGCTACCTCCTCCGGGATAAAAGCGGGAAGCTGACCGAAACCCCGAAGCAGATGTTTCGCCGGGTGGCCCGCTCGGTGGCCCGGGTGGAGCGGGATTACGGGAATGACCCCGCCCGGGTCGAGGAGGAATTTTTTCTGGCCATGTCCCGGCTCGAGTTCCTCCCCAACAGCCCGACCCTTTTCAACGCCGGGACCCGTCACCCCCAGCTTTCCGCCTGTTTTGTTCTCCCGGTCGAGGATTCCCTGAATTCCATTTTTTCGGCTTTAAAGGAAACCGCACTGATCGAGAAATCCGGCGGGGGGGTGGGTTTTTCCTTCTCCAGGCTCCGGTCCCAAGGCGATCTGGTCAAATCCACGCTGGGGGTGGCCTCGGGCCCGGTTTCGTTCATGCGGGTTTTCGACACCACCACCGATGTGATCAAGGCGGGCGGGAAAAGGCGGGGGGCGATGATGGGGGTGCTCCGGGTGGACCACCCCGACATCCTCGATTTCATCTCGGCCAAGGCTGATTCCCGGGCCCTCCGAAACTTCAATCTCTCCGTGGGAGTGACCGACGCTTTCATGGAGGCGGTCAACCGTAACCGCGCCTATGATTTAATCAACCCCCGAACCGGGAAAGCCGTGAGCCGTCTCTCGGCCGGCCTGGTCTGGGATCGAATCGTCCAATCCGCCTGGAAAACCGGGGATCCCGGGCTCCTTTTCCTGGACGAAATCAACCGGCGAAACGCCACCGCGCGGCTCGGCCCGATCGAGAGCACCAATCCCTGCGGGGAGGTGGTCCTACATCCCTACGAGTCCTGCAACCTGGGGTCAATCAACCTAACCCGGATCCTGGAAAAATCCGGATCGAAATACCGGATCGACTGGGGGAAACTCCGGAAACTGGTCCGGCTCGCGGTGCGGTTCCTGGATAATGTCGTGGATGCCAACCATTATCCCCTCCCGGCAATCGCGCGGATGACCCGGTCCAACCGGAAGATCGGCTTGGGGGTGATGGGGTTTGCCGATTTCCTTTTTCTCCTGAAGATCCCCTACGATTCGGAGCGGGCCCTCTCGACCGGCGGGAAAATCATGAGGTTTATCGCGGAGGAATCGCACCGGGCCTCCGCCGAGTTGGGAAAAGAACGGGGCTCTTTCCCGAATTTCCCGGGAAGCCTCTGGGAAAAGAGGGGATTCCGGGCGATGCGGAACGCCACCACCACGGTGATCGCCCCCACCGGCACCCTCTCCATCATCGCGGGCTGTTCCTCGGGGATCGAACCGGTCTTCGCCCTGAGCTTCATCCGCCGGGTGCTGGAGGGACGGGAACTGCTGGAGATCAACCCGGTTTTCGAGTCGGAAGCCAAGGCCCGGGGATTTTACTCCGCCGAGTTGATGCTCGAGATCGCCCGGGCCGGGTCCATCTGGGAGGTCCGGCAGGTTCCCGAAGACCTGCGCCGGATTTTCGTGACCGCGCTGGAAATTAAGCCGGAACATCATGTCCGGATGCAAGCGGCTTTTCAGAAGTGGGTGGATAACAGCGTCTCCAAGACCGTCAACTTCCCCCGGGAGGCCGCCCCGGAGGAGATTAAAAAGGCATTTCTCCTCGCCCATCGCTTGAAGTGCAAGGGCATCACCGCCTACCGTTACGGGAGCAGGGATGAACAGGTTCTGTCCCTTCCCAAGCGTTCCGACCTTTTCCTGGCGGCCGAATCCGAGTTTTCCGGTGGCTGCCCGACGGGAACGTGTCAAATCGCATAGGGCAAGGTGCAGGGAGCACGGGGCAGGGGGCAGGCCCGGACTTCGCCAACCTGTCCGACATAGCTGCAGCGAAGTCGGAGGCTTCGTCGGGCTCGCCCCTCGATAAACCTCGGGGTAAACAGAGCTCGGTAGCCGCAACCTTCAGGTTGCGAAAAAGAAATTGGTAGATTGCTTTGTCGCTTTGGCTCCTCGCAATGACACCTCTATTGTCATCGCGAGCCCAAAGAGCGTGGCGATCTCAAAAGCATGACAATTTTCAGTTTCTTTATCGGGAATAAGAAATTTGACGGGATTTTAAGAAACCCACACAAAGAAAAGACCGACCAGAAGAAGCAGGACCAAAGTTGAGATATAGCCGAACGGCTTAGTTTTTCTTTTCAGCCATTTCGCCAGTACTATCCCCAGAAAAATCGCGATTAGAAGTGAAGATATCAGGGTGATTAACATAAGGGTTTTCCCCCCGAGAAAATCCATTACCTTAACCGAGAATGTCAGTAGGTGGAGGATGGAATAAAAGGCAAATAGAAAAATCAGGAATCCCGAGAAAATCCCGGCGAATACCCGGTTCCAGGTGGGGGAGGATGTGGATTGATTATTGGAATCGCTCATTATCGCGCTTCATATATGTCATTGCGAGCCCGCAGGGCGTGGCAATCGCGTTTTTGCGTCGGCGGTACTGAGATTGCGGAGCCTGTTCCGAGCGAAGCGAGGAATCTCTGAGTTTGATTCGAATTTGCTTTGCAACCACTTCATTCCTCGCAATGATTTTTCTGTGGGTTTATTACAAACTCTATTATTCATATTACATTAAATCAGGGTGGGTTTCCAATGAAATAAT
>JAPLJL010000143.1 GCA_026388615.1 Pseudomonadota bacterium
GCAGATGGTAAACGGGCTTCGGGACATGATCGGCCGGGTGGAAGCTTCGGCCTACGCGGTGGAAGAGAAGATCTCCACCATGCGGAACTCCAGCCGGGGGGTGATGGACGGAATTGAGACCCAGCAGCGGGAGACCGAGAAGACCTTTGCTTCCATGGACGGGATCAATTCCTCGATCGGAGGGATCGGGGAAAATTTGGAGCTCCTGGTTTCCTCGGTGCAGGATATCTCTTCCTCGGTTTACCAGATGGATGCCCTGATCGGGGAAGTGGCCGAGAATATTGAAAGCCTTTCCCACTCGGCGGGCGAAAGCACCACCGCGATCAGTCAGATCGCGAGTTCGATCGGCGAGATCCGGGACCGGGGCGAGAACCTCTCCCTGAAATCCCGGGAGGCCCTGGACTCCATGGAGGCGATGGAAGGCTCGATTCGCAAGATCGAGGAGAATGCCCGCCAGACCTCCAAGCTTTCCGACCAGGTGCAGGAGGACGCCGAGACCGGGTTCAAGAGCGTGCTCGCCACCCTCGAGGGGATCGGCAAGATCCGGGAAGCCATCCGGGAGACCGCCAAGGTCGTGGAAATCCTGGGCGGGAGGATTGAGCAAATCAGCACGGTTCTGACCGTGATTGACGAAGTGACCGAGGAGACCGGCCTGCTTTCCCTGAATGCCTCGATTATCGCGGCCCAGGCGGGGGAACACGGGCGAGGGTTCGCGGTCGTCGGCGATGAAATCAAGGCCCTGGCGGAACGGACGACCGAATCCACCCGGGAAATTTCCAGCCTGATCCAGAGCATTCAGACGGAGAGCCGAAGCGCGGTCCAGCGGGTAAATGAAGGGCAGGATCGGATTGAGACCGGGGTGAAGCTTGCCCGGGAATCCGGGGAAGCGCTTTCCCTGATTGTCAATTCCAGCCAGAAAACCAGGAGCATGATCGAGGAGATTGTCCGGACCACCACCGACCAGGCCCAGCGAACCCAGAGCTTCTTCAATTTTATCGCCGTGATCAACCAGATGCTCTCGGAAACCAACCGGGCCCTGAAGGAGCAGGGCGAAGGGGCCATGCGGATAACCGAAGCCTCCGCCCGGATGCAGGAGATCTCGGATCAAATCAATAAGGCGGCCAAGGAGGAAGCCTCCGGAAGCAAGCAGATCACCCGGGCGATTGAAAATTTGAATGAAATTTCCAAATATATCAGCCAGGCCCAGAAAGGGCTGGCGGGTTCCAGCCAAAAAATCCTGGGGGCGGTGGGCAATATCAAGAAGGTAATTTCCGAGAATACCCAGGAACTGGTCCGGATCAAAGACGGGATGGAAGATATCTTCGCCCGCTCCTCTGAGTTGAGGATGCTGGTGGATCGTTTCAAAACCAAAAAATAGACATTCGGAGGAGTTACTATTCAGCCACTAAGGCACCAAGACACTAAGATTTAAGATTATTCTTCTCTTTCAGGTAAGGAGGTAAAAACCATATCTATCCTTTGTGTCTTGGTGTCTTTGTGGCTACCTGAACAGTTACTCGGAGGAAAGTGATGAAGGAAGCCTTGATCTTAAGCCGGGCGCGGACACCTCTAGGCAGTTTTCAGGGAAGCCTGGGTTCAATACCCTCCACCCGGCTGGGCGGCCTGGTAATTGCCGAGGCTGTTCGCCGAGCGGGGATTCCAAAAACCGAAGTGGAACAGGTCATCA
>JAPLJL010000313.1 GCA_026388615.1 Pseudomonadota bacterium
CCTTCCTCCCAGGCGGAAAGATACTTCTCCTGCTCCGGGGTCAGGCGGTCGAGGTCGATCCCCATGGAGGCCAGCTTGGTCCGGGCGATTTCCCGGTCCAGCTCGGCGGGAACGTTGTAGACCTGGGGCTGCAGACGGCCCCGGTTCTTGACTAGGTATTCCGCCGCCAGGGCCTGGTTAGCGAAGCTCATGTCCATCACCATCGCCGGATGGCCCTCGGCTACCGCCAGGTTCACCAGCCGGCCCTCCGCCAGGAGGTATACCCGCCGGCCGCTGGGCAGGGTGTATTCCTCGAGGAAGTCCCGGAGCTTGCGCTTCCGCTTGCTCATTTTTTCCAGCGCCGGGATGTCGATCTCGACGTTGAAGTGCCCGGAGTTGGCGATGACCGCCCCGTCCTTGATTCGCTTGAAGTGCTCCGCCCCGATCACGGTGGTGTTGCCGGTGACGGTGCAGAAGATATCTCCTTCCTTGGCCGCCTCAGTTAGGGGCATGACCCGGTGGCCGTCCATCACCGCCTCCAGGGCCCGGATGGGATTCACCTCGGTCACAATCACGTTCGCCCCCATCCCGCGGGCCCGCAGGGCCAGGCCCTTGCCGCACCAGCCGTAGCCGCAGACCACGAAGGTGGAGCCGGCCAGAAGCCGGTTGGTGGCCCGGAGGATCCCGTCGATGGTGGACTGACCGGTCCCGTAGCGGTTGTCAAAAAAGTGCTTGGTCTCCGCCTCGTTCACGGCGATGATCGGAAAGAGGAGCGCCCGGTGCTCCGCCATCGCCTTGAGCCGGATCACCCCGGTCGTAGTTTCCTCTGTCCCTCCGATGATCCCCTTGATCAGGTTTTTCCGCTGGGAATGGATGGTGGAAACCAGGTCGGCCCCGTCGTCCATGGTCAGCGCCGGCTCCGAATCGAGAACGGCGCTGATGTGCTGGTAATAGGTTTTCCGGCCCTCCCCCTTGATCGCAAAGGTGGGTATCTTGAGCCGGCCGGCCATGAAGGCCGCGACCTCATCCTGGGTGGAGAGGGGGTTGGAGGCGCAGACGGAAACCTGGGCCCCGCCGGCCGCCAGGGTCCGGGCCAGGACCGCGGTCTCAGTGGTAACATGCAGGCAGGCCCCGATCCTGATCCCTTTGAGGGGTTTCTCGACCTCGAACCTCTCCTTGATCAGGTTCAGGACCGGCATCGATTGGGAGGCCCACTCGACCTTCAGTTCCCCCCGGGCGGCCAATTTCTTATCCTTGATATCGCTTTTCACTTTCTCACCTCACCGCTTTCTGCAGCTGTTTGATCCGGTCGGTATGTTCCCAGGTAAATTCCGGTTCGTTCCGGCCGAAGTGTCCGTAAGCCGCGGTTTTCCGGTAGATCGGCCGCAGGAGTTTGAGTTCCCTGATGATTTCGGCCGGCTTCAGCGGGAAGACCTGGTGGATGGCTGCCTCGATTACGTTCTCCGGGAGCTTCCCGGTGCCGAAGGTGTTGGCCGATACGTGGATGGGTTCCGCCCGGCCGATTACGTAGGCGAACTGGACCTCGACCCGCTCGGCCAGGCCGGCGGCCACGACATTCTTGGCGATATAGCGGGCCATATAGGAAGCGCTCCGGTCCACCTTGGAGGGATCCTTGCCCGAGAAGGCGCCGCCCCCGTGGTGAGCGTGACCGCCGTAGGTGTCCACGATGATCTTGCGCCCGGTCAGCCCCGTGTCCCCGTGGGGACCGCCGACCACAAAGCGCCCGGTGTGATTGATCAGAATCGGAACCTTGCTGTCCCAGAGGCTCGGGGGGATGACCTTCT